>JAODLU010000168.1 GCA_025464125.1 Microbacteriaceae bacterium
TGCGATCTCATCGCCGAGCTGGCCGGCCACAGCAAGCAGAAGGGGCACTGCACGTTCGACGAAGCTTTCGGTGACGCGCGTGAGCGGCCCGGAAACGGAGATCGCCATCGGGGAGAGAAACTCGCCCGGCACCGCCACGGCGATGCAGCGAACGCCGAGCTCCTGCTCTTCCTCATCGATCGAGTAACCGCGCAGTTTGATGCGCTGTAGTTCAGAGTGCAGGGCGAGCTCAGTGGTGATCGTGTGTGAGGTCATGGCCGAGAGGCCGATTCTCCGCACGATCGCACTCACGTCACGTTCGTCGAGCTGTGCCAGCAGAGCCTTGCCGACACCCGTGCAGTGGAGTTCGACCCTGCGGCCGACCTCAGTGAACATGCGCATCGCATGGGGTGACGGCACCTGCGCCACATATTCGGCGTGGTCCTCAGAGAGGATGGCCAGGTTGGCTGTTTCGCCGAGCTCCGCGACCAGCCGTGCGAGCGATGGGCCGGTGTCTGCACCCAGCAGCGCGTTTGCGGTCAATCCAAGGGGCAACAGGCGAAACCCGAGTGCATAACGACGGTTGGGCAGCTGGCGCATGTAGCCGCGTTCCACAAGCGTTTTCAGCAGGCGGTGGATGGTCGGCAAAGGTATGTCGGAGACGACGGCGATCTCGCCGATGGCCATGTGCCCCCCGCGACTCGAGACGATCTCGAGCAGGTCGAGCGCGCGGTGCAGCGACTGCACTCCTCCGGCGGATGCCGTTGGCTGGCCGGTGCCGATCTCTAGGCTCATGATTCTCCGAATGTGATATCTTGCGATAAGTGGATTGTACATTCCACGATGCGGAATTGCACCAAAGGAGTCGTAATGTCAGAACGCGTCAATGCCGGCGAACTCAGCGTGGCCACAGAGCTCTACACCTTTGTCACTGATGAAGCGCTTCCCGGGTCCGGCGTCGAGGCTGACGCATTCTGGGCAGGGGCATCCGCCATCGTGCACGACCTCGCTCCGCGCAACCGCGAACTGCTCGCGAAACGCGACGAACTGCAGGCGAAGATCGACGGGTACCACCGCGCGAATCCCGGGCAACCAGACCCCGTCGCCTACAAGCAGTTCCTGACGAGCATCGGCTACCTGGTTGAGGAGCCCGCAGACTTCACGATCACGACGAGCGGCGTCGACACCGAGATCACCGCCCAGGCCGGGCCGCAACTCGTCGTGCCATTGCTGAACGCACGCTTTTCGAGCAATGCCGCAAACGCGCGCTGGGGTTCGCTGTATGACGCGCTCTATGGCACGGACGCCATTTCAGAAGATGGCGAGCTTGCACGCGGCAGCGGATACAACGCGGCTCGCGGTGCTGCGGTCATCGCGTGGGGTCGCAAGCTGCTCGATGACAGCACGCCGCTGTCGTCGGGCTCGCACGTGGATGCCACCGCCTACACCGTCGACGATGAGGGCCTGGCCGTCGCCCTGCCCGGCGCAACAGTCGGGCGCCTTGCAGACCCGTCGCAATTCGTCGGCTACGCAGGATCGAAGGATGCCCCCACGAGCATCGTGCTGGTGCACAACAACCTGCACATCGAGATCCAGGTAGACCCCACCCACTCCATCGGTGCGACGGACGCCGCCGGCGTCAAAGACATCGTGCTCGAATCAGCGCTCACCTCGATCATGGACCTCGAAGATTCGGTCGCTGCGGTGGATGCCGAAGACAAGACGCTCGGCTACCGCAACTGGCTCGAACTCAACAAGGGCACGCTCACCGAGCAGGTGACAAAGAATGGCAAGACGTTCACGCGCACGATGAATGGTGACCGCGACTTCACCTCCCCATCCGGCGAGCCAGTCGCCCTTCACGGTCGCGCGCTCATGTTCATTCGCCAGGTCGGTCACCTCATGACCACGGACGCAGTGCTCGACCGCGACGGCAACGAGGTGCCAGAGGGCATCCTCGACGCTCTTATGACAACCCTCGGTTCCGTGCATGACCTGCGTGGTGACACCACGCTGGCCAACTCCCGCACGGGCGCCATGTACGTGGTGAAGCCGAAGATGCATGGTCCGGAGGAGGTGGCATTCACCGTCGAGATCTTCCGCAGGGTCGAAGAACTGCTCGGTCTGCCGCCGCTCAGCATCAAACTCGGCATCATGGACGAAGAGCGCCGCACCACGGTGAACCTGAAGGCCTGTATCGAGGTCGCGAAGGACCGCGTCGTTTTCATCAACACCGGGTTCCTCGACCGTACCGGCGACGAGATTCACACTTCCCTGCTCGCCAGGGCATTCGTGCGCAAGGGTGAACTGAAGGCCCAGCGATTCATCCAGGCCTACGAGAACGCGAATGTGGACACCGGTCTCGCCGCAGGGTTCCAGCACCGCGCCCAGGTTGGCAAGGGCATGTGGGCCATGCCCAACCTCATGGCAGCGATGCTCGAGCAGAAGATCGCGCACCCGAAGGCCGGCGCGACAACGGCCTGGGTGCCATCGCCAACAGCCGCAACCCTGCACGCCCTGCACTACCACCAGGTAGATGTCTTTGCGGTGGAAGACGAGATCAAGAACCGCCACCACGACGGAATCGACCCCATCCTGATCGTGCCGCTCGCGCCAGACACCAACTGGTCAGACGACGACAAGAAGGCAGAAGTCGACAACAACGTGCAGTCGATCCTCGGCTACGTCGTGCGCTGGGTAGACCAGGGAATCGGCTGCTCCACAGTGCCAGACATCAACAACGTCGGTTTGATGGAAGACCGCGCAACGCTGCGCATCTCCAGCCAGTTGCTCGCGAACTGGGTTGCCCAGGGCATTGTGACTGAGGCAGACATCCTCGAGAGCATGAACCGCATCGCTCCGGTGGTCGATGAGCAGAACGCCGGGGACGCCCTCTACGAGAAGCTCATTGGACCGAACGGGCCGGGCCTGGCCTTCACAGCTGCGCGCGACCTCATCCTGCTGGGCTCTAGCCAGCCGAACGGCTACACGGAGCCGATCCTGCACCGCGTGCGCCGCGAGAAGAAAAAGGCGCTCGCGGCCTGAGTCGCGTTCCCGCCGCCTGCCGGGGTTCCAATATGCGATCAGCCGGCGAGCGCCGCGATTTCGGCCACTCGCCGGTGCCGCGGCGTCGGCGCGCAGCCGAAAGCGCGGCGCGTGCGAACGTGCCGCCGGGCATCCCATGGTCTGGGAAGATCGAAGGGTGAACCTCAACGAACTTCTCGGCGGCGACGACGAGGTACTGGTCGACCATGTCGGCAGCACCGGCCTCCTTACCCTCAATCGACCGAAGGCGATCAACGCGCTCACCCCGCGCATGGTCATGCTTCTCACCGGGCAGCTCGAAGCCTGGCGCAACGACGACCACGTCGCTGCTGTGGTGCTCGACGGCGCGGGGGAGCGCGGGCTCTGCGCCGGCGGTGACATCAAGGCGATCCAGGCATTCACTGACCAGGAGAACCTCGACTTCCTGTCGGGCGAGTACCGCCTGAACGCCATGATCGCCGAATACCCCAAACCGTTCATCGCGATCATGGACGGCTTCGTCATGGGCGGCGGCGTCGGCGTTTCTGCACACGCGAGCATCCGGATCGTCACCGAGCGGTCAAGGGTCGGCATGCCTGAAGTGCGCATAGGCCTCTCGCCGGATGTCGGTGGCAGCTACCTGCTCGCCCGTGCGCCAGGCGAACTGGGCACTCACTTCGCGCTGACCGCCGACGCCATGATCGGCGCCGATGCGATCGTGGCAGGGCTTGCTGACACCTGGATGCTGTCAGACAGGCTGCCTGACCTGCGGGCCGGGCTTCGCAACGGCCAGGATGCGATCTCGCTCGTCGCCTCCCTCGCGAGTGCAGTTCCGCCGGCTGCGGTGGCCGCAGAACTCGGCTGGATCGACAGGTGCGACTCGCTTCCCACCGTCGAGCTCATCGTGGAGGCGCTGCGTGCGGAATCCGCTCCAGCGGCGGGTGCTGCCGCCGACGCGATGCTGTCAGCGTCCCCGCTCGCTGTGAAGGCCACCTTTGCTGCCCTGCGGCGGGCACGCGAACTCCGCACGCTGCGCGAGTGCCTGTCCCAGGAACTGGCAACCATGGCCGGCCTTCATTCCGAGCCGGACATGAGTGAGGGCATCCGGGCCCAGATCATCGACAAGGATCGCGACCCGAAGTGGAAGCCGGCAACGCTGGCAGAAGTCACTGACGAGATGGTCGAAAACGTGCTCGATACGTCGGTTCCGGCGATCTAGGCGCGGTGGCTGGAGAACCAGTCAGCGGATTGCGATCGCGTTCGCTGGGGATCC
>JAODLU010000208.1 GCA_025464125.1 Microbacteriaceae bacterium
GCGGTCGGCAGCAGGGAATCGGATTCGCAGTAACGGCTGGGGCGCAGGTAGACGATGAGGTCGAGCGGGTCCACCTCGACGCTCTCGGCCTGGCCGTCAAGCTGGGCGGCATACTCGATGACCATGCGGCCATGATCACCCTGCAGCTGGTGCAGGCGTGATCCGTGTCGATCTACCAGCTCTTCAGGTGTGATCGACCGGCCGTCGAGAGAGATGTCGAGGCGTTCAGACGACAACTGGGACTTCTGCGCTGCAGCAATGCTGAGCACCATGTTGGTGTGGCCCTGAATCTCGAGCTCGAGACGAGCCGAGACATTACGGATCATGCTGAAATCTTCGCACGCGACTGTTACCGGCGCGTGTCGGAATGCGGGGGGTTGACAGCCTGTGGCTGGCTAGCCCTATGGACAGGTCAGCGTGCCGTCGATGACCGCGGACTTGCCGCCGATCAGGTCGTACACGTGAACTGCGGAGAGGGTGAAAGTATTGCCGTCGCTCGAAACAGTTGGCAGCGCTGGATCCTTCGACGGGGCTGTCACGAAGTCGACAGCATCCGGACCGACAAAGCCGGCCTGTGTCGCCGAGAGTGACCCGTTGTACTTCGTGCCGCCAATGACGACCTGGATGGACATGATGCCAGCCGCTGCGCAATTATTCGGGGTGATCGTTCCCGTGTAGTCACCGCTCAATTTGGCACCGGCAGTGGTGCCTGACCCGGATCCCGCTGCGCCTGTGCCGCTGCTTCCCGCCGACCCGCCGCTGGAAGCGGTGGAGCAGGCGCTGAGAAGGAGAACTGCCGAAACCGCTGCGATGGCGGCGAAACGCGAAGAAATCATGTTCGAATTCTGCGCGTCCGCCGACCTCGCGGCCATAGGGGTAATCGCTAGAGATGTGACCAGCCGTGACCGGTCAGAGAAGCATCGTCCTGCCACCGGTGGCCGTGATCGTCTGGCCCGTGATGAACTGCGCGGCGGTGCTGGCGAGGAACACCATCACTGGCGCAATGTCTTTCATCGGATCTCCGACTCGACCGAGCGGCACGGTTTCACGAATGGTCGCAGCCCATTCGGGCAGCTGCTCGAAGACGGCTTCGTACGCTGGCGTGATTCCCGCAGGAGAGAGGCAGTTGACCGTCACTCCCTGGGGGCCCCACTCGGCCGCGAGACTCTTGGCGAAAGCCCTCACACCAGCCTTGGTTGCGCCATACTCGGGCTGGATGCCGGCAGCTTCGATGCCGCGGCCAGAAGTGAGCAGAATGAGGGTGCCGCCTGCGGCCTTCAGGTGCGGGAACGCAGCCTTGGCGAACCAGAAAGACGCGCGCAGGTTGGTCGCTGCCAACTGCTCCCAGACACCGTCGTCGAGAACGTCGAGCTCGCCCTGGAGAGCGGATGCCGGACTGGTCGCATTGCTGATCATCACGTCGAGCTTGCCGAAATGTTCGACAGTCTTGGCGACGGCATTCTTGATCTGGTCCTGCTCGCGAACATCGCACTCGACCCAGATTGCCTTGCCTCCGGCTGCCACGATCTCGTCGACGACCTCCACCCCCGTTTCTGGTCGTCGCACTGCCGCGACAATCTCCGCCCCAGCCTCCGCGAGGGCGATGGCCATGGAGCGACCGAGCCCGGATCCTGCTCCAGTGATGAGAACCGTACGGCCCACGCAATCGATGGCGCTCATAGCGGCATCCACCTTCCTGAATCGACGGCCAGAGTGGTACCGGTGAGACCGGCGGCCTCCGGGCTGACCAAAAAGTTGATGGTCGAAGCAATATCCCTGGCCCACGCGTCTTCGTTGTGAGCGGTCAGCGACCTGGGACTCAACAGGCTTTGCTGTGGCGCGACCTCAGCAACCTCGCCGCCAAGCAGCTCAGGGCCGAAGACCACCGAGTGCACCCGGATGTTGACCTTGCCCCATGAGCGGGCACTGGCCTTGACCAGGATGCGCTGCGCCTCAGTGGCTGCGGCATACGCGGCGAAGTGTTTCTGGCCAGACAATCCGAGCGTCGGAGTCGTGACAACCACCACTCCCCCGGTGTCTTTCAGCGCCGTGTACGCGCCCTGCAACAGGGCTATGGTCGCGCGAATCGGCAGCTCGCAGCGCTCGTCCCATTCCTCATCGGTCATGTCGACGATGTCACCCTTCAGGGGTGCGCCTGCGGGGATGTAGGTGTGGATGACCCCGGCCAGTCCGCTGGCCGCCTCGATTCCCGCGAGGGCAGTCTCGACCTGCGCCCGGGAACCGAGTTCGGCATCCGGAATGCTCGAGAGGGTGTGGGTCCCTGACAGGTCCCTTGCCAGTAACTGGCCGATGGGGCCGTCGGCCCCTGTGAACGCATAGTTCGCCATCGGAGGAATCTCCCTTGATTGCCTGATGTTGAACTCACGCTAAAGCGTCGCGGCTGCAATGTCTATTTTTGGCGCGAATGAGGGTGCCCCGCTGCCTCCGGCGACAGTGGGGCGAGCCCCGCTCGGGCTGGTACCCTGAAACCGCACTCCTGGCCCCCATAGCTCAGGGGATAGAGCACTGCCCTCCGGAGGAAGGGGCCCCAGTTCGAATCTGGGTGGGGGCACATCGCGGGTTGCGCCGCCGGGCACC
>JAODLU010000276.1 GCA_025464125.1 Microbacteriaceae bacterium
GATGCCGCGGCCGGTTGTGCCGATCTGCCGTTTGCCGAGAAAGCGCTCGGTCACCTTGTCGAGGGTGCGGTGGTACTGGGTGATCACGTGGGCGTTCGCGCTGACACGGAGGCGTGAGACATCCACGCCCCGGCTGGTGAGTGCTTCGAGCTCGTGGAACAGCACCTCGATGTCGACCACGACGCCGTTGGCGATCACGGGGATCACATCGGGGCTCAGGATGCCCGAGGGCAACAGGTGCAACGCGTACTTCTGGTCGCCGACAACCACGGTGTGACCCGCATTGTTGCCGCCGTTGAACTTGACCACGTAGTCGACGCGGCTGCCAAGAAGATCGGTGGCCTTGCCCTTACCTTCGTCGCCCCACTGGGCGCCGATCAGCACAATTGCGGGCATGCGGGATCCTTCTCAAGGGGAGCGGCGGGGACACCCAAGTCTACCCGCCGCATTTGCGGGGGGCTGAGGTCTGGCAATCGGTCGTCAAACGCCGGGCGGCGGAGCCGATTGGCAGACCTCACGCGTCCAGCGAGTCGGGCGGGATGGGCGGGTGAGTGGGTGGGCGGTGGCGTGCTAGTCGTGCTGCAGGATCCACGAGTGCATCGCGACCGCAGCCGCCGCCGACGCGTTGATGCTGCGGGTCGAGCCGTACTGCGTTATCTCCACAACGTCAGTGGCAGCCGCGAGCGCCTCCTGGCTAAGACCCGGGCCCTCCTGTCCGAACAGCAGCACGCAGGCCGCCGGAAAGACGAAGGTCTCGATGGCGACGGAGCCAGGCACATTGTCGATCGCAATGACGGGCAGGTGGGCATCCGCCGCCCAGGTAGCGAAGGCCTCGACGTCTGGGTGATACATGACGTGCTGGTAGCGATCGGTGACCATCGCGCCGCGCTTGTTCCAGCGCTTGCGACCGACGATGTGCACGGTGTCAGCAGCGAACGCATTTGCACTGCGCACGATCGACCCGATGTTCATGTCGTGCTGCCAGTTCTCGATGGCCACATGAAACGGATGCCGCCGCGTGTCGAGATCAGCGACGATGGCAGCCATGCGCCAGTAGCGATACCGGTCGATCACGTTGCGGGAATCGCCGGAGGCAAGCAATTCGGGGTCGTAGACCTCTTCCTGCGGTGGTTCACCTTTCCACGGCCCTACGCCATTCGTCGTCAGTTCGACGCTCGGCTCGGGGGTCTGGTCAGGCATCCGTCAAGTGTGCCATGGTGCCTGTATGGGACTTCGTTCACGCGTACAGGCCGGGTGGCTGTTTCTGATTCATCACAGCCTGAACAAGCTGACCGGCGGCATCGCGCGCAGGGGCAGCACGCGGTTCTCCATCGTGCGCACAGTCGGCCGCAAGAGCGGCAAGACTTTCGAGACGCCCATCATCGGCCAGCCGGTGGATGGCGGTTTCATGGTCGAACTCACGTATGGGCCGCAGGTCAACTGGTACCAGAACCTGATCGCGGGAGGCGGCGAGATCATTCGCCAGGGTGTGACGACGCGAGTACTCGCCCCAATACCGGTCACGCCTGCCGAAGGCCTTGCGGCGTTCTCGCCGGGGCAGCGCGCCCTGCTGCGACTCATGCGCAAGCGACACTTCGCGAAGCTGCCGACGGCGTGAGTTCGATGCTGCAGCCAGACGCCGCCCTGCCAGCCCCCGCGACTTAGTTGAGGCTGTACTTGGAGGTGACTGGGGCACCGGCAAGCAGTGTACCGAAGGCCGCATCCGGGGTGCCGCTCCTGCGCCATGCGCGATAGGCGGCGTCCGCTTCGGCATTGGCCCAGCGCTCCAGCAAAACGAACCGGTCAGGGTTCTCGTGATCCACGAGGATCTCTGCACCCTCGCATCCAGCGAATGCCCTGGTTGAGACGAGCACACCCTCGAGGTGTTTCACCGCCTCGTCGCGCTGGCCGGGCTTGGCGGTGATCTCGAGAATTGCGACGTCAGTCACGGGGTTCCAATCGTCTTTGGTTGGTGTTCGCAGACCGGGGGAATGAGCAAATGACAAATCCGCTGGCCTCGTGCCAACGTACGGCACCAGCCGCGCGCGTGTCCAGCGGGCGGTGGTGCTGGCTGCCGCGAGCCTAGGTCAGGGCGTCGTAATCCCCGCGCATCCAGGCCATCTGCCGGTCTGCTGACCGACGAACTATCGCCCGTGCATCCTCGTCAACGACCCCGCCGAGGTTGCCATATGCCCGGTCGAACCTGCGCTCGATGATGGCGGATGCCACCCGATCAGTGACGTTGATCGAGAGAGGCAGGTGGTTGGGATAACTGCGCATGAATGTGACCCACCTGCCGTCGGGGCCGGGGAAGATGGTGTCGCCGGCAAGCAGCACGCCGCGGCCTTCGGCGCCGGCATCCCAGTAGGCGACAGCGCTTCCCGGAAAGTGCCCGCCGACCGTGCGGAGGGTCAGGCCCGGCAGCAGTTCGAGGGTGCCCGAGAAGGTATCGATCGCGGCATCCTGCCGCTGCACCCAGCGCCGATCGGCCTCGGCGACGAGCACTGGAACACCGCCGAGAGCCCGAGACCAGCTGACCTGGGAACCGTACATGTGCGGATGGCTGGCCACGATGGCGACGACCTCGCCAAGCTCGCGCACCCTGGCCGCGCCATCCTCATCGACGAAACCGGTCGGATCCCACAGCACGTTGCCGTTCTCGCTGCGCACCAGCAGCGCCCGCTGGCCAATCGCGACCGGGGGCTCAGCGGTCACGCCGTAAAGGTTGGGCTCGAGCTGCTCGATCTCGATGCGCGTGCCGGCGGCGGCCAGCTGCCCGAGCGTTGTCCAGGCCTGGCCTGTCCCGGGCACATACTGGCGCTCGTCCGAGCAGATCGCGCACAGGGCCGGCGGATGCTCGGTGTCAGGATGCTCGACAGCACAGGTCGCGCAGATCCACACGGTCATGGGTCCACGCTACCGGCGAAGTCGGGGTTCGTGCCGCTCAGGCGGTGCGCCGACTAGGCAGCGCGCCGGCGACGAGCGAGAGTCAGCGCGGCACCGAACCCGAGGAGCACGAGGCCGGCGATGCCGATCGGTGCGGCATCCATTCCCGTGGCAGCCAGGGTGGGAGCCGCATAAGTGAACGCAACAGGGGCGATCGCGTCGTTGAAGCCCGGGATGGAGACACGAACTTCTGCGTCACCGGCAGCATGAGCCGGCACTGTAGCCGTGATCGAGGTCGGGGTGACAGTCACGTCGGTTGCCGCTACGCCGCCGACAGTAACCGTTGCACCTGCGACGAAGCCGGACCCGGTGATCGTGATGACGCTGCCACCCTCGATCGGGCCCGAGCTTGGCGAGAGGGAT
>JAODLU010000110.1 GCA_025464125.1 Microbacteriaceae bacterium
CGGCGAACGCGCCTGCCACGATGAAGAGCACGTTGGTCGTATCGACCTGGATGAATTCCTGGTGAGGGTGCTTGCGGCCACCCTGCGGCGGAACGGAGGCGACGGTGCCCTCGAGGTTCTTCAGCAGTGCCTGCTGCACGCCCTCGCCCGACACGTCGCGAGTAATCGACGGGTTCTCGGCCTTGCGCGCGATCTTGTCGATCTCGTCGATGTAGATGATGCCGGTCTCGGCGCGCTTCACGTCGTAGTCGGCAGCCTGGATGAGCTTCAGCAGGATGTTCTCGACATCTTCACCGACGTAGCCCGCCTCGGTGAGCGCCGTGGCATCCGCAACCGCGAACGGCACGTTGAGACGCTTGGCCAGTGTCTGCGCGAGATAGGTCTTGCCGCAGCCCGTTGGGCCGATCAGCAGGATGTTGGACTTGGCGATTTCGACATCGTCGATCACCGCGTCGGCTGAGGTGAGGGTGTTGCGCGAGCGAATGCGCTTGTAGTGGTTGTAGACCGCGACTGAAAGGGCCCGCTTGGCTGCCTCCTGGCCGATCACATATTCCTCGAGGAAGCTGTAGATCTCGCGGGGCTTCGGGAGTTCGAACTCGCTCGATGCCTCTTCGCCGGCCTCGGCCAGGCGTTCTTCGATGATCTCGTTGCACAGTTCGACGCACTCGTCACAGATGTACACACCCGGACCGGCGATGAGTTGCTGCACCTGCTTCTGGCTTTTGCCACAGAAGGAGCACTTGAGCAGATCGGCGCTCTCGCCTATACGTGCCATGCTCGGCTTCCTCCTGGTTCGGCCCCCGCACCCAGATGCTGTCGCGGTCCTGGCAGCGGGAGAATTCAGCGGACTCAACATCAACCGTGGTTCTGGTACGAGCCTAACCCGAGACGGCCACGGCAGAGCCCCTATGTGCAAATGCGACGCGGCGAGCCGCAGGATGCGACCGCGCACGCCACCGGCTCCGAATCACGTGTGGGATTCGGCCGGGCCTTCGCTCCGGCTGGGCGTTTACACTTGCCAGGGGCAACCCGAAAGCAGCACTCGGAGGGTACGTGAACACACGGTCCGCGCGACTCGCGCGAGGCGGTCTTGCCGCAACGGTGTCGTTGTTCGTCGCGGCCTGTTCCCACGCCGTCGCCGGGGGCGCGCTGCCCAACCAGGCCGGACTGCTGCTCTGTTTCGCGTTCTCGCTGCTCGCCTGTGTCGCGCTGGCAGGCAAAAAATTGTCCACACCTCGGCTCGCGCTCTCCGTCGTTTTCAGCCAGGTGCTTTTCCACGGAACATTCACCCTTCTCGGCGGCGCAACCGCCATCACGTCGCCCGCCGCGTCCGCGCACAGTCACCTCGGCACCGTTCGGCTGGAGGGGCTGCAGTCGACAGCAACGCACGGTCACGAGTCAATGTCGATGACCGGATGGATGCTGCTCGCCCACGCCTTCGCGGAATGCCTCACGATCCTCGCCCTCAGTTTCGGGGAACGCGCATTCTGGCGCATGTTCGAACTGGCGAAACTGGCACTCCGCGGGTCTCCCGCCATGACCGGGATTGCCCGATCACTCCCCCATCGTGCGCAGGTCGTGCCATCGAGCGAGACGCTTCCCCTGCGCATCCTTGCCACTGTGCCAGCACTGAGGCACCGCGGGCCCCCGGCGGTGTGGGCCTAGCCCACCCACCTGCCCACATTTGCCTTATGAGCCAGGCGCGACATCCGCAGGTCCTGCGCGCGCCCGCTCTCTACCAGCGAGGAAATCACCCATGAAATTCACTACCCAACTGAAGGCCGCAGCAGCCATTGGGGCCGGCGCACTGCTGGCTGTCGCGGTGCCGCTTGCCGCCAGCGCCCACGTCACTGTCACGCCAAACGCTGCAGCCGCTGGATCGTATTCTGTGCTCACGTTCAAGGTTCCCAACGAGTCGGCCACGGCGTCCACCGTTGCCATAACAGTGGAGTTGCCGGTCGACCATCCATTCGCCAGCGTGAGCTACATCCCGGTCGCTGGCTGGACGACCGGACTGACGAAGCAAACCCTCGCAAAGCCGGTGAAGATCGGTGAGAACGAGATCACCGAAGCCGTCACGTCCGTGACCTGGACGGCAGCGGCCGGCTCTGGCATCACCGCTGGCCAGTTGCAGCTGTTTCCGCTGTCGGTCGGGCCTGTGCCAGACACGGGCAGCGTGAAACTCGTCGCAGTGCAGACCTACAGTGACGGCACTGTGGTGCGGTGGGACGGCGGGGCCGATGCCGAGCATCCTGCTCCGACGCTCTACATCAACGACACGCCCGCCATCTCGCACGACGACGATGGCGACGGGGATGCGGCAACCGTCACCGCCACCGAGTCGCAGCACCCGGCATCGACCGTCGACCCCATCGGTCGCGGCCTGGGCATCGGAGGTCTCGCTCTCGGAGCCGTCGGCGTGACCCTCGCGATCGTGACTCTTCGTCGCCGCGCATCGGAGTGATCATGATGAGAACGCGCTCACGGATTGCCGCCACGGTGCTCATGGGCATCGCGGTTGCGGCGAGCATCTTCGGCGTCGCGGGGCAGGCACAGGCGCACAACTACCTGGTGTCTTCGACGCCTTCCGCCGGGCAGACCCTGACCGCGCTGCCAGCACAGTTCGCCATAGTCACCAACGACGCACTGCTCGACCTCGACAAGAACAACTCAGGTTTCGCCCTGCTCGTGCAGGACTCGGCAGGCCTCTATTACGGCGATGGTTGTGTGACGGTTGACGGTCCGACAATGTCGGCCGATCCGGCGCTCGGCAGTGCTGGCAATTACACGGTGACGTGGCAGGTGGTTTCCACCGACGGCCACACCGTGTCGGATTCGTATTCGTTCACGTGGGCGCCAGTTGGCGGTGGCCAGGCCGATCCGAGCCAGGGCAGCAAGAAGGTACCTGACTGCAACGGTACGGTGACGGGCACATCGGCTGCTCCGGGTTCTGGCAGTGGGGCCGCCGTTGTCGACGATGGCACGCTCGCCACTGTGCTGTGGGTCGGCGGAGCCATCCTCGCGGTCGCTGTCGGTGTTATCGGCACGCTGCTACTGACCAGCCGCAGGAAGCGCGCCTAGACGAACGAAGGCCCGCCAACAGTGTCGGCGGGCCTTCGTGTCGTGAACGGTTACTTGGTAATCGCTGGGATGTTCTTTCGCGTCACGAGCACCTGGTCGATGAGGCCGTACTCGAGGGCCTCCTGCCCGCTCAGGATGTTGTCGCGGTCGATGTCCTTGTTGACCTGCTCCGGCGTGCGGTTGGAGTGACGCGACAGCGTCTCTTCAAGCCACTCGCGCATGCGCAAGATCTCGCGAGCCTGGATCTCGATGTCTGACGCCTGGCCACGACCGGAGTCACCGGTCGACGGCTGGTGAATCAGGATGCGCGCATTCGGCAGTGCGAGGCGCTTGCCCGGCGTACCTGCAGCCAGAATCACCGCAGCCGCTGACGCAGCCTGGCCGAGCACAACGGTCTGGATCTGCGGACGCACGTACTGCATGGTGTCGTAGATCGCCGTCATCGCGGTGAACGAGCCACCGGGTGAGTTGATGTACATGACGATGTCGCGGTCGGGGTCCTGGCTCTCGAGCACGA
>JAODLU010000389.1 GCA_025464125.1 Microbacteriaceae bacterium
TACATCGGCAAGAAGAGCGGCCCTGCCATCTTCGAGCGCAAGGAATCCGGCATCATCAGCATGGACAGCGTGCGAAAGACCAATTCCTTCTTCGCAAAGTACGGCGGGCTGGCGGTCATCATCGCGAGGTTCGTGCCGATCGTGCGCACCTTCGCTCCCATCGCTGCCGGTGTCGGCAAGATGGATTACCGCAAGTATTCCCTCTACAACGCCATCGGAGCGTTCGTGTGGGGCGCTGGCGTCACGTTCATCGGATTCGTGCTCGGCAACATCACGCCTGTGGCCGACTTCGTCGTCAAGTACATCGACATCATCCTGATCGCGGTGATCGTGCTCACGCTCATCCCGACCGTCTTCCACTACGTGCGCACCCGCATGAAGGCAGCGAAGTCGGGCGACGACCATGTCTCGTCAGCCGATGAAGTGACAGTCGACAAGAAGTACTTCGACCAGAAGGCCGACTAGTGCTGCCTGCCTAGCTGGCGGCGCGCTTCTCCAGTCGCACCATCGCATCGTGCGCTGAGCGGCGCACCTCTTTTTCGGTGTCCTGCAGCAGTGCAGTCAGCGGTCCCTTCGCGACACTCTCGCTGGCGACCTCGCCCAGGGCGCGAGCGGCGGCGGATCGCACGCGGGCCGTCTCGTCTTCGAGCAGCGGCAGCAGGGCATCCGTCTCGGCGAGCTCACGCAGGAACACGACCCTGGCCGACATCTCCCGCACGCGCCAGGCCTGGTCACCGAGGCCACGGTGAACTGCGGATGCCGCGGAGTCATCCCAGACGAAGGTGAGAGCCCGCGCGCCCCACACCTCTGGCCAGTAGAGCGGCGGAGCACCGTCGATCACTCCCTGCGCGTGCCTGCCGCCGACCCAGAGCAGAAACTCTTCGCCCTCGTTCGCGCCCATCAACAGCGATGCTGCGCGCTGGGCTACCGTCTTCTCGCCAAATCGTTCGACGGCGAGGGCGATGCGCTTTGCTGGCGAATCGTCGAGGGGAACGTCGTGCTGGGCTTCGGATGACATGGTCTCCAACGCTACCGTGAAGGCGGCGGCGACTGCGCACCCGCCCGGCCGACCCAGATGGAGGCGAGCGCCTCGTTGCCGAGGTCATGCGACTGTCCATCGACGACGACGAGAGCGCCGAACGCGGTTCGCCCGGTCAGTTCGACGTCGATGTCGAGTGTGATCCCCTCGGCTTCCAGGTGCCGAAGCAGCAGTGGGTCACGATCGCTGATTCGCAGCACCCGCGCATGGTCACCGACGGCCAGTCCACCAAGAAGCACGGCGGGAGGCCTGGCAATAGACCCGTCGCTCGCGGGTATCGGGTCCCCATGCGGATCCCGTGTCGGGCGGCCGAGCTGCACATCGATGGCCTCGAGCAGCCTGTCGCTCATCGTGTGTTCGAGCACCTCGGCCTCGTCGTGCACCTCGTGCCAGCCGTAACCGAACTGCTGCACCAGCCAGGTCTCGATGAGCCGATGCCGTCGCACCATCCGCAGGGCCAGGGCCGTGCCATCCGGTGTCAGTTCGACCGCGCCGTATGGCTCGTGGGTGACGAGCCCCTGGGCCACGAGCTTCTTCACCATTTCGGTGACCGAGGATGCCGCCAGCCCCAGCCGCGCTGCAAGCTCGCCGGTGCCGATCGGCTCAGGCTGCCACTCGGTGTGGCTGTAGATCACCTTGACGTAATCCTCGATGGCTGTCGGCGCACTCACCACGATCAGGTCCCCCGCACCACGAGCACGATCAGCAGCACGTTGATGACGACGATCGCTCCGGTCGAGACCCAGCCGGCCACTCGAAGCCATCCCGGGTTGGCGAACTCGCCCATCTCTTTCTTCGAACTCGCGAGCCAGACCAGTGGAATCAGCGCGAACGGGATTCCGAAGCTCAGCACGACCTGGCTGAGCACGAGTGCGCGGGTCGGGTCGAATCCGATGGCCAGGATGATGAGTGCCGGGATGAGCGTGATCGCCCGCCTGAGCAATAGCGGGATGTGCACGTGCAGCAGCCCGCTCATGATGGCGGAGCCCGCGTAGGTGCCGACGCTGGTCGACGCGAGGCCGGAAGCCAGCAGTCCGACAGCGAAGATCACTCCGACGGCCGGGCCGAGGGTGGTGACGACCGCGGCATGCGCGCCCTCGATCGTGTCGGTGCCTGCGGTGCCACGCAGGCTGGATGCCGCCAGCAGCAGCATGGAGATGTTCACGGCCCCGGCGATCAGCAGCGCCAGCCCGACATCCCACCGGGTTCCCCGCAGCAGTTCGCGCACCCGCACGGGGTCTGAGCTCACCCCGTGGCGATCGCGGGCGAGCGCAGAGTGCAGGTAGATGACGTGGGGCATGACCGTCTCGCCGAGCATGCTGGTGGCGAGCAGCACCGAATCCGCACCCTGGAACCTGGGAACTATGCCGCTGACTGCCTCGACCGTATCGATCACGCTGAAGAAGAGGCCGCTTACGAACCCGACGACGATCACCGCGAACAGCGCAACGATCACGACCTCGAACGACCGCTGCCCCCGCCGGGACTGCACGCTCAGCAGCACCATCGAGGCGAGCCCGACTATGACCCCCCCGACGAGCAGCGGCACTGCGAACAGGAGGTGCAGGGCGATTGCCCCACCGAGCACTTCGGCGATGTCTGTCGCGGTTGCCACGAGTTCTGCCTGCAGCCAGTACGCACGCCGGGGGCCGGTCTTCAGTCGCTGGCCGAGGATCTCCGGAAGACTTTGCCCGGTTACGAGCCCGAGCTTCGCGGACTGGTACTGCACCAGCACGGCTATCGCGTTTGCCAGCACCAGCACCCACAGCAGCATGTAGCCGTAGCGGGCGCCAGCGGTCAGGTTGGCGGCGACATTGCCAGGGTCGACGTAGGCGATAGCGGCCACGAAAGCCGGGCCGAGCATCAGGAGGGTCGCGCGCGCTTTGCCCTGGGTCGGCGCTGCGACCACAGGAGATTTCGGCATACCGAAATCTTAGGGGTCAGGCGAGCTTCTCGCGCACTGTCGGCATGATGGCGGCGAAGGCCTGCTGGCGGTGGCTGACTGCGTTCTTCTCGTCGGGGTGCAGCTCGGCTGACGAGACGCTGTAGCCCGCAGGTTTGAAGACCGGGTCATAGCCGAACCCTCCGCCACCAACAGCCTCGAGCAGCACTGTGCCCGGCCAGCTCGCGAGCTCGACATGTTCGAATCCGTCGGGCAACACGAGCGCCGCCGCGCACATGAACTGTGCAGCGCGGTTCTCGACCCCCTCGAGGTTCGCGAGCAGGAGCTGCACGTTATCCGCGTCCACGCGGGTTCCCGCATACCTGGCCGAATGGATGCCCGGGGCCCCATCCAGCGCATCCACGCTGATGCCGGAGTCGTCGGCTATCGCGGGCAGCCCGGTGTGCAGGGCCGCAGCCCTCGCCTTGATCAGCGCGTTCGCCTCGAAGGTTTCGCCATCTTCGACCGGCTCAGGCCCGTCGTAACCAACCAGTTCGATGCCGTCGAGCTGCGCACCGAGAATGCGCCGCAGCTCGTCCACCTTGTGCGCGTTGTGCGTGGCGAGCACCAGGGTTCGCGGCGGAGCTGTCATCGGCCGAGGGACTCCGCCTGGAAGCGAGCGAGATCGGTGGTGCCGCCGAGAGCGAGGTCGAGCAGCGCGTTGAGTTCGTTGCGGTCGAACGGCGCGCCCTCCGCGGTGCCCTGCACCTCGACGAAAAGTCCGCGGCCCGTGACCACGACGTTCATGTCTGTCTCCGCGCGCACATCTTCGACGTAGGCCAGGTCGAGCATGGGTACGCCGTCGATGATGCCGACGGACACGGCCGAGATGCTGTCGATGAGCGGCTTTGCATTCTGGCCGATGAACTTCTTGCCACGGCCCCACTCGAGTGCGTCCGCGAGGGCTACATAAGCGCCGGTGATCGCTGCTGTGCGCGTTCCGCCATCGGCCTGCAGCACATCGCAGTCGATGACTATCGTGTTTTCGCCGAGTGACTTCATGTCTACGACAGCGCGCAGCGAGCGCCCGATCAGGCGCGAGATCTCGTGGGTGCGGCCGCCGATTTTGCCCTTCACCGATTCACGGTCCATGCGGTCGTTGGTGGACCGCGGAAGCATCGAATACTCGGCGGTGACCCAGCCCTTGCCTTTGCCCTGCATCCAGCGGGGAACGCCGTTGGTGAAGGATGCGGTGCACAGCACTTTGGTGCGCCCGAACGAGATAAGTGCCGAACCCTCGGCCTGGTCGCTCCAGCCGCGCTCGATCGTGATTTCGCGGAGCTGGTCGACGGTACGGCCGTCTTTGCGTGTGTCAGTCATTCGGTTCCTTCAGGTAGCTGGCTTCTGGTAGCTGGATCGTTCCGGTCTGGACCAGTTCGACATCGGTCACTTCTGGTCCGAGGAATCTGCGGGCGAGGCGCGTGAACTCGCTGGTGCTCTTGCCTGTCGCTTCGAACTCGTAGGACGGTGCAGCAACGCCTCCCCGCTGGATGCCGTGCTTCACCAGCGTGCGATACACGTCGAACGCGGTTTCTTCAGCACTCGAAACGAGGGTGACGCTCTCCCCCATCACATACTGGATCGCCGCAGACATGAGCGGGTAGTGGGTGCAGCCGAGCACGAGAGTGTCGATGTCGGCTTCGCGGAGTGGTGCAAGATATTGCTCGGCGACAGCGAAGAGCTCCTCGCCGCTCGTGATGCCTGCCTCCACGAATTCGACGAAACGCGGGCAGGCCTCGGTGAAAATCGTAAGCTGCGGCGCCGCAGCGAACGCATCGTCATAGGCGTTCGACGAGATCGTTCCCTCTGTGCCGATCACGCCGACCCTGCCGTTGCGGGTCTGCCGCACAGCTGCGCGAACAGCCGGCTGGATCACCTCGACCACGGGCAACCCGAGTGCCTGGGTGTAGCGCTCACGGGCATCCCGAAGCATGGCGGCCGAAGCAGTGTTGCAGGCGATCACGAGCATCTTCACGCCCTGGGCGACCATGTCGTCGAGCACCTCGAGCGTGTACCTGCGAACGTCGGCAATCGGCTTCGGCCCGTATGGCGAATGGGCGGTATCACCGACGTAGAGGATCGACTCATTCGGCAACTGGTCGATGATCGAGCGGGCTACGGTGAGCCCACCGACCCCGGAGTCGAAAATGCCGATAGGTGCGTCGTTCACGGTGCCCAAGCTTACGCGGACCCGGCGCTTCGGCCTCTCGCTAGGCTGGCAGCGTGACCAGCGCACTGTTGACGGACCGCTACGAACTGACCATGCTCGACGCCGCGATCCGGTCGGGCACGCACGACCGTCCCTGCGTGTTCGAGGTGTTCGCGAGGCGCCTTCCGGACGGACGCAGGTACGGCATCGTCGCAGGCACCGGTCGCCTCCTCGAGCTCATCACCCAGTTCAGGTTCACCGATGCCGAGATCGACTGGCTGCGAGACAGTGCGGTCGTGAACACCGAGACTCTCGACTGGCTGGCGGACTACCGGTTCACCGGTGACATATTCGGCTACCAGGAGGGCGAGGTTTACCTGCCCGGCTCCCCCATCCTCGTCGTGGAGGGCACCTTCGCCGAGGCGGTCATACTCGAAACCCTCGCGCTCAGCGTGCTCAACTACGACAGCGCCGTGGCAAGTGCAGCAGCCCGCATGGTCTCAGCCGCCCGCGGGCGCCCCCTTGCCGAAATGGGTTCGCGCCGCACCGGAGAACGCAGCGCAGTCGCCGCGGCACGGGCGGCTTTCATCGCCGGATTTGGCGCAACCAGCAACCTGGAGGCCGGGCGTACATGGGGCGTGCCCACAATGGGCACCGCAGCGCACTCCTTCACCCTTCTCTACGACACGGAAGAGGCGGCCTTCCGCGCCCAGGTCGCCGCGCTCGGCGCCGGCACGACCCTGCTGGTCGACACCTACGACGTGCAGGCAGCCGTTGAACTCGCGGTGAAGGTTGCTGGCACGGCGCTCGGAGCCGTGCGCATCGACAGCGGGGACCTGCCGGAACAGGTGGCTGCAGTGAGACTGCAGCTCGATGCGCTTGGCGCAGTCGATACGAAGATCACCGTGACCAGCGACCTCGACGAATACACGATCGCAGCGCTCGGGTCAGCCCCGGTCAATTCCTACGGTGTTGGCACCTCAGTGGTCACCGGGTCCGGGTCGCCGGCCGCAGGCATGGTTTACAAGCTGGTGGCGCGCCAGGATGCCGCAGGTGAGTGGATATCCGTGGCCAAGAAATCGCCGCAGAAGGCAACAGTCGGCGGGCGAAAATTCCCTGTACGCGAGTTAGGGGCCAACGGAAAGGCGACGGCTGAGGTGATCCATGTCGGCGAGCCCGAGGCATCCGCCAGCAATCACCGGCCGCTGCTCGTGCCCCTGATGACCGCAGGCGTGCCAGACGACAACTACCTCGGCGAGGCCGGAACGATGCTCGCCAGGCAACATCGTGAACGTGCGGTTGCAGAACTGCCGGCGGATGCATTCCGTCTCAGCAAAGGCCAGCCCGTTCTGCCGGTGAGGTACGCCTCGCAGTAAAGGCAGTCGGCCTCAGTCCGTCAGCTCCTGGTAAATCTCTTTGCAGGTGGGGCAGACCGGAAACTTCTCGGGGTCACGCCCTGGCGTCCACTCTTTGCCGCAGAGGGCGATCACCGGTTGGCCGCTGAGCGCGGATTCGAGGATCTTCTCTTTCTGCACATAGTGCGAATAGCGATCGTGGTCGCCGTCTTCCACCTGCTCCTGGTTCAGCAGCTCTTCGAGCTCCCGAT
>JAODLU010000009.1 GCA_025464125.1 Microbacteriaceae bacterium
GCCATCACTGGTTAAGTCGCGTCAGTCCTGCGAAGCGCAGCATCACCGTCGAGCGAAGTTCTTCCCGAGGTGACGGCCGCACGCCTGGCAAGCAACGGCAACAGGATGTGCCTGCTGAGCGGTGCGAGTTGAATATCGCCAGGCCGCGAAGGATCGACCCAGACAAGCTCCTCGATCTCGCTGGCGACGGCGACCGGATCGGTGACAACAGGGGCGTCGAAGATCTCGGCGTCTACCACGGTGTCTGCCTCATTCGCGGCGTCTGCGCGGAACCTGCCGACCGGCAGAAGGTCTTCGACTGCGACCAGGAGCCCGAGTTCCTCCTGCAGTTCCCGGGACAGCGCCGCCGCGGCCGTCTCACCAGGCTCCGGCTTGCCACCCGGCTGCATGAACCGGGTGGTGCCGGCCTTGCGAACCAGTAAGGCCCTGCCCTCGCGGTTAACCAGCAGGGCGGCGACGATGTGTAGCACCGTCGGCGCAGACGCAGGTGCTGGTGTGAGCCCTGGCGCTGGTGCTGGTGCTGGCACGGTCACGAGCGTTCCGGCCAGCTGCCGTCTGCGCTAAAGTGCTGATCGCGTTCCCGGCGCATGTAGTCCTGGAAGCTTTCAGCCTGGTCGGCACACCATGTGACCTGCTGCTCGTGCAGCGCCAGCACGTCTTCGCCGAGCTCGATCGGATAACGGCGGGCGATGGCCTGGGCTACCCGGCCAGCTGCCACCGCGTCGGCGCCGGCGTCATGCGCGTCCTCGAGTGAAACCCCGTACACGATCGCGGCAGCTTCGAGCGTGCGCTTACCTTTGCGATAGCGATCGAGTGCCTTGTCGATGACCAGTGGATCGATGATGGGCAGCGGGGAGCCAAGGGGCTGGAGGCCGTACCGGGCAGCCTCGTGGGCCAACAGGCTGAGATCGTATGGAGCGTTGAAAATCGTGACGGGGATGCCCCGCCCGAGGATGCCCCGCAAAGCGTCGAGGATCTCAGACACGACTTCGATCGCCGGGCGACCTTCGGCGCGCGCCCGTTCGGTCGAGATGCCGTGCACTGCGCTCGCGCCCTCGGGAATCTCGACACCAGGGTCTGCGAGCCATTCATGCACTTCGACACTGTGGCCCATGGCGTCGATGACTCCGACATGCGCTGAGACTATGCGGCTCGTCGTCACGTCGATTCCAGTGGTCTCGAGGTCGAAAACGCCGAGAAGGTGCGACCAGGCCGGAGGCTGGATGATCTCGACCACGAGATCGAGGGTGTCTATAACGACCGTGTCAACGGCGGCTGCAACCACAGTGACAGTGTCGATGAGAACAGAGTCAGCGGTGGTCGCAACTACAGAACCAATGTGCTGTTCGGGGGCAAACAGTTCATCGAGCCCATCCAGCGGAACCTCCAGGCTGGTGACCGCCACTGAGCGCACACGAACCCGCCTGCGTACTGGGTGGACCCAGACTTCGCGCACCTCGGCGAGTGGCACGTCGATCAGCGGCACCTCACGGAATACGGCCTGGCGTGGTTCGGAAAGACCCTCGTCCGTCACGTCGCTGCTGTCCACGACCTCACTCTATGGGTGCCCACCGGCAAAGCCGGGAGTACCCACGTGCAGCCAGTAGAAACTCTGGGTGCCGAGGGTGAGGGTGATGCTGCCGTCCTCGTTGAACGCGGGAAACTGCCCGCCACCGAACAGGTCGAAAAGCTGCGAGCCAGCGAACTGCTCAGCCTTGATCGTGACTGCAACAGGGTTGTGCGAGAAGCTGAAGACGCAGAGGATGTCTTCCGCCGAGTCGCCGAACTGCGTTCCGGACCCGGCGTATGAACGCACGAACGCGAGCACGGACTCGTGGTCGGTTTCGAGCACGGTGAGGGTGCCGAGCCCGAAGCCGGGATGCGCTTTCCGCACGTGGATCACGTTGCGAACCCAGTGCAGGAGGGAGCGGGACTGCGCGAGCTGCGACTCCACGTTGATCAGGTTGTAGTTGTAGACCAGGGACTGCACGACCGGAAGGTAGAGCTTGCCGGGGTCGGCCGAAGAGAACCCGGCGTTGCGGTCAGGCGTCCACTGCATCGGTGTTCGGGACGAGTCGCGGTCAGGCAACCAGATATTGTCGCCCATTCCGATCTCGTCGCCGTAGTAGAGAAAGGGGCTACCCGGCAAGCTGAAAAGCAGCGCGTGCGCGAGCTCCAGTTCCGCGCGGGAATTGTCGAGCAGGGGAGCGAGCCTGCGCCTGATGCCGATGTTCGACCGCATCCTCGGGTCGTAGGCATACCAGCCGTACATGGCCTGGCGATATTCCTCAGAGACCATCTCGAGGGTCAGTTCATCGTGATTCCTGAGGAAAACACCCCATCCAGCGCCATCCGGAATATCAGTCGTCTCAGAAAGGATGCGCACCAGTTCTCCGGCGTTCTGTGACCGCAGCGAGTAGAAGATACGAGGCATCACCGGGAAGTCGAATGCCATGTGGCACTCGGGCTCCTCCTCTGTACCGAAGAAGGCTGCGACCTCGCGAGGCCACTGGTTAGCCTCGGCGATCATGATGCGGCCGGGGTACTCGTCGTCGAACATCTGGCGAACGCGCTTGATGTAGTCGTGCGTGCGTGGCTCGCCCTCGCCGTTGCCATCCTCGGACTCGAACAGGTACGGGATGGCGTCGAGCCGGATGCCGTCAACTCCCAGGTCGAGCCAGAAGCGCATGATGTCGAGCACGCCGTCCTGCACGGCCGGGTTCTCGAAGTTGAGGTCTGGCTGGTGGGAGAAGAAACGGTGGAAGAAGAACTGGCGACGGATGGGGTCGAATGTCCAGTTGGACTCCTCGGTGTCGACGAAGATCACCCGGATGTTCGGATACTTCTCGTCCGAGTCGCTCCAGACGTAGTAGTCGCCGTATGGGCCCTCCGGGTCCTGGCGGGCCTGCTGGAACCACTCGTGCTGGTCGGAGGTGTGGTTGAGGGGAAAATCCATCACGATTCGCATATTGCGTTCGTGGGCTTTGGTAACGAGATCGCGGAACTCGTCGAGCGTGCCGAACTCGGGCAGGATGCTGCGGAAATCCGAGACGTCATAGCCACCATCACGCAGGGGCGACTGGTAGATCGGGGGTAGCCACAATGCGTCAACGCCAAGCCACTGGAGATAATCGAGCTTCGACAACAAGCCCTGCAGGTCGCCGGAACCATCACCGTTGCTGTCCACGTATGAACGAACCATGACCTCGTAAAACACTGACCGCCGATACCAGCGGGGGTCGAGAGTGAGGCCTGGCAACTGGATCGGGGCGGTAAAGCTCACGTGGGCTCCTGGGGGGCGTTGGTCTCCGGTGGACGCGGTGAATATGACTCTACGCGCGCTGCGGAAACGAGCGGGACACATCCGATCCGTAGACTGGCTGCGATGTCTGAGCCCTCGCCCTTCGCCACTCTCCTCGACCACATTCCCGTCGAGAAACACGAAATCACCGTGCTCGGCAGTCGAACGAGCTATTGGGTCTATGGCCCAGCCGACGCGCCAACCACCATCGTGATCGCCCACGGCTACCGGGGTGAGCACCACGGGCTCGAGCCGGTGATCGCACAGCTGCCGGGCATCCGCTGGATCGGTCCTGACATGCCGGGCTTCGGCGAGTCCACCCCGATGACGGAGGCACCCCACAGCATCACGGGCTACGCGAGCTGGCTGACCGCCTTCACCGCAGAACTCGGGTTGTCTGAATCATCGATCATGCTCGGCCACTCGTTCGGCTCCATCATCTCGTCGCAGGCGATCGCGTCCGGCGCCCGCCCGAAGGCGCTGGTGCTGATCAACCCGATCGCGATTTCGGGGCTCGAAGGTCCTAACAAGACGGCCACAAAGCTGACCGTCTGGTTCTACCGGACCGCGGGAAGGCTGCCAGCGCCGGTCGGCAACTGGATGCTAAAGCACTGGCTCGTCACGCATTTCGTGAACGTCAACCTGGTGAAGACTCACGACCAGGCTCTTCGCCGCTGGATCTACGCCGAACACCACATGTACTTCAACCGCTTTGCAAGCCGCGACGTGGTGGTAGAGGCCTTCGAAGCATCGGTCAGCGCCAATGTCTCGGATTTCGCAGCGCAACTAACCCTGCCCACCCTCTTCGTAGCTGCAGAGCTCGACGACATCACCCCCATCCAGGCTGTCATCGACCTTGCGGAATCGATGCCGGCCACCGAAATTGTGGTGTTGAAAGACGTAGGGCACCTGGTGCATTACGAGGTTCCCGCGCTTGCCGCTGAGGCGATCAGCCGCTTCGTAGAGAAACTCGAGTCACCGGCCACGTGAAGGTAGTTTTCGACTGCCGGTACATCCGTCTTGAACGCCACGATGGCATCAGTCGATACACGGCAGGTCTCGTGGAAGCCTTCTCCAAACTGCACCCGGTGACCATGCTGATCAGCGATGAACGCCAGCTGGCGATGTTGCCCGACCTTCCCTGGATCAAGGGCCGCCCTGGCGACAGCCTGCTCGAGCCGTGGCTGCCGATGCTCACCCTGAATCGCGCGAAACCCGACTTCGTCTTCAGTCCGCTTCAGACGATGGGCTCAACAGGCAAGCGTGGCTACGCGATGGCCCTCACGTTCTGGGACTTCGTCTACTACCGCATGCGCACTCCACCACGGGAGTTCAGCTGGCTCATCCGGGCCATCTGGTACCTGTTCCACCTGAGCTACTGGCCCCAGCGATGGACACTCAACAGGGCGGATGTCGTCAACGCGGGCTCTGAGACCACCGCGGCCGAAATGCGCAGGGTGCATCTCACCCGACGCCCGCTCGAAGTGATCAGGCCCGGAATCACAGACAGCGGACTGCCCGCGCGCGACTATCCTGCGGGCAAATCGCTGCTGTACATGGGCACGTTCATTCCGAACAAAAACGTGGAAACGTTGGCGAAGGCGATGCACCTTCTGCCCGGCTACACCCTCACCTTGCTGAGTCGGGTGACAGATTCGGCTCGCGAACGTCTCTCATTGCTGGCACCGGACGGCTCACTCGTTTTCGTCAACGGCGTCTCTGACGAGCGCTACAGGCAACTTCTGTCGGAGGCGACAGCCATGGTCTCGGCCTGTCGCGATGAGGGGTTCGGCATTCCGCTCATCGAGGGGCTGAACTCCGGCACGCCACTGGTCGTCAGCGACATCCCCGTCTATCGGGAGGTCGGGGGAGACGCCGCGGTCTACTTTGACCAGGAAGATCCTGCGGCCTTCGCTGCAGCAGTGCTCGGCATGGACTCCGAGCCTGTGTGGCTGCAGCTCAGCGTACGAGCGCGCGCGCAGGCAGCCAGGTTCGGCTGGGATGTGTCCGCAAAGCGCCTGCTGGAGCTCGCGAAGCGATTCGCGCCCTCGCGCTAGCTGGTGTGCTCGCGCGCCTCAACGGCGTTCTGGTCATCGAGGTCATCTCCCGCGGCATCCTCGCGCTCGTCGATCGGATCATCGAACGCCACAAGTTCGAGCTGGCCGTCAGACAATCGGAAACTGTGCACCGACCCGTTGGTGATCTGCAAGCCCCTGTGCGAACGATCGCCGGGTGCAACCCGATTGAGCAGCGAGCGGATCACGCCGCCATGGGTGGCGACGATGATGTTCTCGCCGGGGTGCTGCTGCGCGAGGGCGACGAGGGAACTGACCACCCGCTCAGCCACCTCTTCACGGCTCTCCCTGCCCGGCACCTCGGTGTCACCCGGAAACAGGCGAGCAAGGCCTTCGTCGGTGAGCCCCTCGGCTTCGCCATAGTTGCGCTCGACGATGCCGGCTACCGGCTTTACAGTGTTGATGCCTAGCTCGCGCCCGATGATCTCGGCAGTCTCCATCGCGCGGGAGAGCGGGCTCGAGACGATTCCGCTACATTGCCTGTTCGCCAGCAACCTGCCGGTAGCTGCAGCCTGGGCGCGACCGACGTCATTCAGCGGAATATCAGTGCTGCCCTGTATGCGGTGCTCGCGATTCCAGTTGGTCTCGCCATGGCGGACGAGGTAGAGCTGGGTCATGGGCGGCATCCTTCTGGGTCGCTCGGCGGTCAGGCACCGTCAGCGGTGATCACGTCAGCGCGCGAGACGCCCTGCGATCTCCGCAAGCGTTCCGGAGGTACCAGCATCGATCTTAACGGTCGCGCGAGGGTCACCCTTGGTCACGCCGCGATTGATGATGATGATGGGGATCCTGCGCTTGGACGCCTGGTCGAGAAGTCGGATACCCGAGTTCACGACAAGCGACGATCCGGCGATTACCAGGGCTCCTGCCGATTTGACCAGCGCGCTCGCCTCGACGAACTTCTCGGTTGGAATGAATTCGCCGAAAAAGACGATGTCAGGCTTGAGGACTCCGGCGCAGACTGTGCAGTCAGGCGTGATGAAGTCGTCGATCTGGGTGAATTCGACATCTCCATCCGGCCCGAGCTCATAGGAATCCGGCTCATCGAGCCATGGGTTTGCCGCGGTCATCCTGTCGGCGATGTCACTGCGCGCGAATGTCTGGCCGCAACTGAGGCACCGCACCCTGTCCATCGTGCCATGCAGGTCGACCACCCTGAGCGAACCAGCGCGAAGGTGAAGCCCGTCGACGTTCTGTGTGATCACCCCGTTCACGAAGCCGTCGGTTTCAAGCTGGGCCAGGGTGCGGTGACCTTCATTGGGAGATGCGCCGTCGAAACGTTTCCAGCCGAGATGGCTGCCTGCCCAGTAGCGCTTGCGATAGTCCGAGCTGGCGAGGAACTGTGAGAAAGTCATCGGATTGCGGGGAGGGGCCCCGTCGCCCCGGTAGTCCGGGATGCCGGAATCCGTGCTCACACCGGCCCCGGTGAGCACTGCGACACTCCGACCACGAAGCAGATCAGCTGCCTGGTCGAGCTGGTCAGATGTCGCGTTTGGCCAGTCGCGCACGGCGGGTCGTGCTGCCATCGTGCGCTCCTTCCTCGCGGTGTGCCCCTGCCCAGCCTAAACACCGCAGTTTTCGGATATGTTTCCAACGGCTGGTAGACGGGGCTCGTGCTGGTTCGCGATTCCTGTGCTGGCGCAAGGCTACGAAGGGGAAAGGAACAGCAGTGCGGGTTATTCGCATCGACTCCCTCGATGAGCCGGGCCTCAGCGACTACACCGACCTGACAGATGTCGCCGCCAGGCGTCGCACCGAGCCGGCTGGCGGCCTCTACATCGCCGAGGGCTCCAAGATCATCGCCCGTGCTCTCCGGGCCGGTCATCGCCCCCGATCTGTGCTGCTGCAAAAGCAGTGGCTGCCCGAAATCGAGCACTTGCTCGAGAGCCACGATGTACCGGTCTTCGTTGGGTCGGCGCAGCTCCTCGAGCAACTCACGGGATACAACCTCCATCGCGGTGCGCTCGCTTCCATGCACCGACCCGCGCTGCTTCCTGTCGAGCAGGTAATCGCGGGAGCCCGGCGCGTCGTAGTAATCGAAGACGTGGTCGACCACACGAATGTGGGTGCGATCTTTCGAGCGGCTGCCGGCCTCGGCGCCGACGCCGTGCTCGTCACGCCGCGCTGCGCGGACCCGCTGTACCGCCGCAGTGTTCGGGTGAGCATGGGCACAGTGCTCCAGGTTCCATGGACGAGACTTCCCGAGTGGCCGGAGGCCAGCGGTTTGCTGCACGCAGCAGGTTTCACAATCGCCGCTCTTGCCCTGTCTGACAGCGCCGTGACGCTCGACCAGCTTGCTGCGACACCGCCAGAGCGCCTCGCGCTGCTGCTCGGCGCCGAAGGTGACGGCCTCAGCCGCGAAGCGATCAGCAACGCCGACACAGTGGTGACCATTCCTATGCTGCACGGGGTCGACTCGCTGAACGTGGCATCCGCCAGCGCTGTCGCTCTCTGGGCACTTCGCCCGAGGTGAGCGGGTCGCACAGCAAGCTCACGTCGGCTCGACCTATCCTGTTGGAATGCCGCTGACCCGACGACAGGTGTATCGGCGACGCAGGCTTCTCGTCTTCGGTGCAGTCGCACTCGTCGTCGCGACCGGCCTCTATCTGCCGTTCACCCTCCTCGCGCCGGTACAGGCTGCGGATGCCGCCGTGCACGAGTTCAGCGCCCCTGCCGCCACCTCCGCAGCGGTGACCTGGCCCGGCTACGGCGCGAGCGCTCTCGGCGCCGTCGGATACACCGGGGTGCTCGCCGCAAGCGGCAGCACAGATGCGCTGCCCATCGCAAGCATCAGCAAAGTGGTGACCACGCTCGTAGTTCTCGATGCCAAGCCGCTTGCGGTCGGTGACAACGGGCCGGACGTCACCTTCACAGCGGCAGACGCCGCCCTCTACGGCAAGTACGTCGCACTCAAAGGAAAAGTGGCTGGCATGCCGGTTGGGTCACACCTCAGCCAGCTCGACTTCATGCGTGTGGTGCTTGTCGTATCGGCAAACAACTACGCGGATGCCCTGTCCACCTGGGCATTCGGCTCTTCAGCCGCATACCTCGCCGCCACCGGGGCCTGGCTTGCAAAACACGGGCTGGATCACACGACCGTGCTCGAACCGACCGGCATCGACCCCGGTAACACCAGCACCGCGAGCGACCTGGTCGCGCTTGGCAAACTTGCACTCGCGAATCCGGTGGTCGCATCGATCGTGAGAACACCGTCTGTCAGCTACCCCGGAATCGGTACGTACACCAATACGAATGAACTGCTGGGAGTCGACGGCATCGACGGCATCAAGACCGGCACCCTCGACAGCGCCGGGGCGATGCTGCTCTTTGCCGCGGACTTCACGGTGGGGACCGACACGATCACCCTCGTGGGAGCGGTGCTCGGCGGAAAGGACCACGACTCCCTCAACGTGGCGGTCAGGTCCCTTCTACAGAGCGCAGAGACGGGATTCCACCAGGTCACCCTCACCACGAAAGGCCAGCCTTTCGCCACCTATACGACTCCCTGGGGTGCCAGCGCTGCGGCCGTCGCCGAAACCGCGAACACCGCCATCGCGTGGGGTGCGACTCCCGTTACGGCAGTGGTCGACTCCGTGCAGGTGCACCTCGCTAAGCGGGGTAGCGCCGCCGGCACCGTGGTGTTCACTGTGGGGGAGCGCAGCATCCGGGTTCCTCTCGAACTGGACAGCACGATCAGCGATCCGGGGCCGTGGTGGCGACTGGGACATCCCCTCGAGGCGCTCGACATCGCCGCGTGAATTAACGTGATTGTCATGCCGGCTGGGGCATATATGCATACCACTCACAGCATCCACCCCTAGTGTGAGAAACATCTACGGAGCGTCTGCTCCCACCCCGGCTGGGAAGTCATTTCCGAAGCGAGGGACCGTGTCTGATTCCGCCTATCTGGCCCAAGTCCCGGCCCTTGTAGCTACTTCCTCTTCTACAACTACTTCGTCCGCCCCCGTCGTCACATTCACGAAGACGCGCCCAGGCGGCAATGGAGCGAACCCGACGACCGAGTATTCGGCCCTTCTTCGCACAGTGCGTGATGCCGGCCTCCTTCGCCGCCGCACCTGGTTTTACGGAATGGTGTTCGGCCTTATCTCGATAGTTCTCGGTGGCGCCGTAACCGGCTTCATCCTGCTGGGAGACACCTGGTACCAGTTGCTTATCGCTGGCGTGCTCGGCGTTGTGCTCACCCAATACGCATTCCTCGCCCACGAGGCGTCACACCGCCAGGTTTTCAGCTCGGGGCGGGCGAACGATGTCGCAGGCCGAACGATCGCGAACCTTTTCGTCGGCATCAGCTATTCGTGGTGGATGACCAAACACAGCCGTCATCACGCTAACCCGAACGTGCTTGGCAAAGACCCTGACATCGAACGCGACTTCGTCTCATTCACGGAGACGGATGCTGCTAAAGCAACCGGACTCTATGGCTGGGCGACCAGGCGCCAGGGCTACCTCTTCTTCCCGATCCTCATGTTCGAGGGCGTGAACCTGCACCTCCACGGCTTCCGCACGGTGTTCGGTCGCGGCAAGGTCGACAAGCGCTGGGTCGAGATCGCAATGCTGCTCGCGAGGGTCGGAGCGTACCTCACGGTCGTCTTCCTCTGCCTGCCGCTCGGCATGGGCTTCGCCTTCATCGGCGTACAACTCGCAGTCTTCGGCGTGTACATGGGCGCATCGTTCGCCCCGAACCACAAAGGCATGCCGGTTTTGCCGCACGACAGCAAAGTCGACTTCCTGCGTCGCCAGGTGCTCACCTCGCGCAACGTCAAGGGCAGCTGGGTAATGGACAGTTACATGGGCGGGCTCAACTACCAGATCGAGCACCACCTCTTTCCGAACATGCCTCGCCCCCATCTCGCCAAGGCGCAGGAGATCGTGAAGGAGTACTGCGACACGCATCGCATCCTCTACACGGAAACGACTCTCAGCGAGTCGTACGGCATCGTCATCCAGTACCTGAATCGTGTCGGACTGGCGTCTGGCGGCGATCCGTTCGATTGCCCGGCGGCCACTCAGTTCGGGCGTTAGCGCAGCGCCACGGGCCGTTCCTCGCTCTAGGGCGGCCGTTGCGGCAGTCAGTAGTTGCTACAGCGCAGTCGTCTTGTACGGCGCGACTTCCGGCCGCTTGGGCGAAATCCCGTCACCGGAAGACTGGTGGCGTATGCGCCGCATCACCCACGGCACGAAGTACTCGCGGGCCCAACCCATATCTTCAACCCTCGCCTGTCGCCATCTGACCTTCGACAGCGGCTCGGGGCTGTAAGGTTCGAGCTCGTTTTGCACATGCAGGGAGTCGAGAACCATCCTGGCGATCGTTGTATGGCCGATGGGGGAGAAGTGCAAGCGATCCGGTGCCCACATTCGTGTGTCTTTCAGTTCCCTGAGCGCCCACATGTCGGCGACCACGACGTCATGCCGCTGGGCAATTGCCCGCAGGTTCTCGTTATAGATCGCAACCTTGCCCCTGATGCGGCGCATCACAGGAGTCATGCCGATGTCCGGTCCGTTGAAGAGCACGACGGTGGCGCCGTCTGAGCGGAGCTTCTCGATGCCATGCTCAAGGCGAGATGCCACCTCATCCGGATCCGTATTCGGCCGAATGATGTCATTGCCGCCAGCAGAGATGGTGATCAAATCAGGCCGAAGCGCCAGGGCCGTGTCGATTTGCTCATCGAGGATCTGCTGGAGGAGTCGGCCCCTGATGGCGAGGTTCGCGTACGCGAATTGCTCGTTCTGTTCGCTCAGCACCTCTGCCACCCTGTCGGCCCAGCCGCGATAGCCGCCGGGGCTTAAGGGTTCCGGGTCGCCGATTCCCTCGGTAAACGAGTCGCCGATGGCGACGTACCGGGACCAGGGATGCCGTTCTGCCATGTCTCCATCCTGCGCCCGAATCCGGGGATGGCCAAAACGGACCGGGAATCTCAGCACTGTCGGCGTACACCCAGAATTGCCATCGTCAAGGCCGTTGTCCCCTCTATGGGGGCGGACCACAGTAGTAGCGGGATTCCGAGACTCGGGTCCCGCACCAAATGATGTGCTGGGAGGTCATTATGGGAATCATTGGCTGGATAATTCTTGGGCTAATCGCCGGAGCGATCGCGAAGGCAATCCTGCCGGGACGCCAGGGCGGCGGGTGGCTCATCACCCTTCTGCTTGGTGTTGTTGGTGCCCTGCTCGGCGGCTGGATTGCTTCTGCGATCTTCGGCGTCGATATGGGCGGGTTCTTCGATCTGCGCACCTGGTTGATCGCCATCGTCGGCTCTATCGTCGTGCTCCTGATCTACGGCCTCATCTTTGGCCGCAGGAGTCGCGCCTGACCCCAATTGCTTAACCCGAACCTGATTGAGGGCCCGCACCGGCATGGTGCGGGCCCTCAATGGTTTGTTCGGCACCTCGAATCTGCGGCGACGGAGCGATCGGGCACAGCGTGTCTCCTGCTGCAGGTAGTGTCTGTGCAAGTGAGCACTCCGCAGCCGGCCGACCCTGCACCCCGCGTGCAGGTTGGCCGCGCCGCCGCCGAACACCTCTCACCCGCTTTCCCGGAGCGCGCTGCCAGAGGTACCGCAGACAAACTGCGTGCATGGCAGGAAGAGGCGCTCGAAACGTACTGGGCTACAGAGCCACGGGACTTTCTCGTTGCCGCAACGCCCGGGTCTGGCAAAACCACCTTCGCCCTTCGTCTCGCCACTGAGCTCATCGCGCAGCGAAAGGTGGACCGCGTCACCGTAGTCGCCCCAACCGAGCACCTGAAACGCCAGTGGGCTGACGCCGCACACAAGGTTGGACTCCGACTTGATCCTGTGTTCCGTAACGCACAGGGCTGGGCTGGCAAGCACTTCCACGGCGTTGCCGTCACCTACGCTCAGGTCGCCATGCGCCCTGCGCTGCACAGGTCGATGACCGAGAACAGCCGCACACTGGTCATTCTGGACGAGGTGCACCACGGTGGCGATGCTCTTAGCTGGGGGGACGGCATCCGGGACGCATTCGGTCCGGCAGCCCGGCGGCTCTCCCTTACCGGCACTCCTTTTCGCTCGGATACCTCCCCAATCCCGTTCGTCACCTATTACCCAGACGAGCACGGCATTCGTACATCGCACGCCGACTACGGCTACGGCTACGGGCGCGCGCTGGCCGACGGCGTCGTGCGCCCGGTAATCTTCCTCGCTTACGCGGGCAAGATGCGCTGGCGCACCCGCACAGGCGACGAGATGGAGGCACGTCTCGGCGAGGGAGACACCAAAGACATCACCGCGCAGGCATGGCGAACTGCTCTCGACCCCGAAGGCGAGTGGATTCCGGCCGTGCTGAAGGCTGCAAATCGTCGACTCACCGAGGTGCGCCATGGCGTGCCAGACGCAGGTGGCCTCGTGATCGCGACCGACCACTATGCAGCGCGTGCCTATGCGGCCATCCTTGCTGCCATCACTGGCGTCGAACCCACAGTGGTGCTCTCCGACGAGAAGGCGGCGACCGACAGGATCGCATCGTTCGCGAAAAGCGAGAGTCGCTGGATGGTGGCCGTCAGGATGGTCTCCGAGGGGGTCGATATCCCGCGCCTCGGGGTCGGGGTCTATGCGACATCCGCTTCGACGCCGCTGTATTTCGCGCAGGCAATTGGCCGTTTCGTTCGCACCCGACGACGTGGCGAGACCGCTTCCATCTTCTTGCCGAGCGTGCCATCGCTTATGGCACTGGCAAGCCAACTCGAACTGGAGCGCGACCATGCTCTTGACCGGGATGTCGGCGAGGGCCTGGAAGAGATCCTGCTCGATGATGACGCCGCTGACGATGCGAACCGGGTCGAGTCCGCGTCCGGGGACTCGTTGCTGTTCGATTTCACACCCCTCGAGTCAGAGGCCGCATTCGACCGGGTGCTCTTCGATGGCGCGGAATTCGGCGCTGGCGCCGTCGTCGGCAGCCTCGAGGAGGAAGACTTCATTGGCATTCCCGGGCTGCTCGAACCCGACCAGGTGAAAGAACTGTTGAAAAGCCGGCATGCACGGCAGGCCCGCCGCATCTCAGATAGGCAGCGCAAGGCGGATGCCGCCGGCGAAAGCCCCGCAGAACCCGCGCCGCTCTATCGCAGCCTGAAGGAACAGCGCAGCCTTCTCACCAGCCTGGTCGGCATCCGGGCAAAGGCGACAGGGGAGCCGCACGCCATGATCCACGCTGAGCTGCGGCGAATAGTCGGCGGCCCTGCAGTGCCCCAGGCCAGCGTTTCGCAGCTGCAGGCGCGCATTGATCTTCTGCGCAAACGGCTGAAGAACTAACGGAAGTCTCGCGAACTGGTGCGCGCCCCGAGTGGCAGGGGTTCGAACCGGTCGGCCAGCAGGTTGGTCACACCCTCGACAGAACGCTCGAGCATGCCCCGGATGATGAGCCCCGGCGAGTCCCGCGCTACCCGCCTGTAGCGCTCCCATACCCCAACGCTGCAAATCACGTTGGTAAGGCCTGTCTCGTCTTCGAGATTCATGAACGTGATTCCGCTTGCCGTCCCCGGTCGTTGCCGGTGAGTGACGATGCCTGCCACCTCGATGCGCTTGCCAGGCTCAGCGGTCTTCAACTGCGCTGAACTCAGCACACCACGCTGGTCGAGCAACGGGCGCAAATGGCGCACCAGGTGATCGCTGGGGGAGACCCCGGTCGCCCACAGGTCTGAGGACAGCACATCGAACTCTGATGGCATGGAGAAGAGCGGGGGCTGCACGGCCACGACACTGCCGGGCAAAAACTCTGCGCGATCTTTGGCAGCATCGCCCGCTGCCCACAGAGCCTCGCGGATACTGAGTCCGAGCGATTCGAATGCACCAGCGGCTGCCAGCGACTCCAGTTGCGCGGTCGAAAGACCCGCGCGCCTGACCAGGTCGGCAAGGTTTGCGTAGTCACCGTGCGTCTCGCGTTCGGTCACGATCGACTCGGCAAGCTTCTTGCCAATGCCGCGCACTTCTCCAAGCCCCAATCGCACAGCGAAACCGGCATCCCGTCGATGTTCGTCGCAGTCGAAATGACCATTCGGGTCGAACTCCTGGCTGACAGGAGCCTGCAATCGCTTCATGCACTCAGGGTTGCCAGAAGGGGCGCCACCCTGGCCGGTGCTCTCCATACCTGCCAGCACGCCGGACCGCAGGATGTCGGGGCGCAGCACGCTCACCCCGTGCCTGCGAGCATCCGCTACCAGCGAGTTCGGAGAGTAGAACCCCATCGGCTGAGCCCGCAGCAGGGATGCGAGAAAAGCCGCCGGGTAGTGCAGCCGCAACCAGGCGCTGGCATAGACGAGCAGTCCAAAGCTGAGGGCATGACTTTCGGCGAAGCCGAATCCGGAGAAGGCTTCTATACGGCCATAGATGTCGTCTGCGTCATCACCGACGATGCCGTTTTTCTTCATGCCCGCATAGAGCTTGCCCTTGAGAGTCTCGATCTTCTCCAGACCGCGCTTGGAGCCCATCGCGCGGCGAAGGGTATCTGCGTCTTCCATGGTGCAGTCACCGACCGCGACGGCGATCTGCATGAGCTGTTCCTGGAAGATCGGCACCCCGAGGGTGCGTTCGAGCACCGGCTCCAGCCTTGGGTGCAGGTAGGTCACCGGCTCGACTCCAGACTTGCGGCGCACATATGGATGCACTGCCCTGCCCTGGATGGGTCCGGGTCGCACCATCGCAATCTCGACGACGAGGTGATAGAACTCCCGAGGCTGCAGTCGCGGCAGCATGCTCATCTGTGCACGACTCTCTATCT
>JAODLU010000022.1 GCA_025464125.1 Microbacteriaceae bacterium
CGGTGTAGGTGAGCTCGTCGACCAGCGTGGCGTCCGGCGTGTAGATCTTCACGCCATCGCCGCCGCTGCTGAGCCCCTTCGTGGACTGGAACACCCCGTAGCCGCCAGCCGGGATAACCGTCGCTAGCGTGCCGTTCACGTACAGGGCGCCTGAGAAATCGGCGGCTGCAGACGCGGCACCGCTGTCGATCTGCTTCCAGCCATCAAGGCTCACATCATGCGTCCCCTTGTTGTACAGCTCGACAGCGTCACCGAGGGTCGGAAGCGGCGCGTAGCCGATGCCGTCGTTGTCGGAAGAAATCTCGTTGATCGAGATGTCAGCCCAGTTCGGATCGGTCGCCGGTGTTTCGCCGCCTCCGCCTCCGGTTCCGGTGCAGTCGTTCGCGCTGCCGAAGGTGGCCGTCACGGCGTGCACGAAAGACGCGCCTGACCCGTCAGGGCAGCTGGACCACGAGCCAGGTTCAGCCTCGCCTGACGCGTAGGTCACCGTCTCGAGCAGCGTCGTGCCGTCGGCCAGGTATATCCGCACCGAGTCACCGTTGCTGCTGAGACCCTGGTTCGATGTGAACGTCACGTACCCTTTCGCGGGAATGGACGATGCCGAAAGCGCGGACAGTGCCCCGGGTGAGTGGCCGCTGTCGGTCTGCTTCCAGGTCGAGACATCCACCGCCACCGGTGCGAGGTTCGCGAGCTCGACCTCGTCTGCGGCGGACTCGACCTCGTTGACATGCACCCAGGCCACACCGGTGCCGAAACTGCTGATGCCAGGCGAGCCGACGAAGCCGCCGACCGAGGTCCAGCTCGCCTCGGCGTCGCTTACCGTCGACTTCGTCCACGCACTCGCGGTGTTGGCGAACAGATCAGCGGATGCCGACGGCCACGCGCTCGCGGTGTCCGTGCGCGGACCCTTGACCGTTCCGGTTCCCTGGTCGTTGTACGCCAGGGTGTCGATGAGCACGTTCGTCGAGTCGTAGATGTTGATCGCGTCGCTGCGGCCGAGATTGTTCGGGTTGCCGCCCAGCACCTTCACACTGTCAGGCAGATTCCATTCGGTTCGGAAAGCCGCTGCGGCGGCCTCACTCACTACGAACGACTCTCCGGGCCGCACCGTGCCCAGCGAGCCCAGAGCGACATCGCCAGCATGGGCTGCGCTATCGGAGAACGACCAGCCAGCCAGATCGACCGACGCGGGGCTGATGTTCGTGAACTCCGCGAACTCGGAGCCGTTGTACTCCCACTCGGTGATCGCTATGGGGCCGGGAGCAGATGCGCCAGCCGGAGCGGGCAAGACGACGAGCCCGGCGAATGCCAGGACAAGAACGGTGGCGGACATGACGAGGCGGGGAGGAGTGATTCGCACGTGCATCAGGCTGGTCAGCGTGCGTAAACGGATGATGAACCGCGGGGTACCGGGAGGCGAACCGGGTGGAAGCAGTGTGGTTTGCCGCAGTTTGGAGGCCGACCGGCGCCGGCCCCCGATACATCAGATGGTGCTGTTGCGACGACGTGCGACGAGCAGCACTGTCGAGCCGATGAGCAGCAGGATCGCCGCGCCGCCGACGAACGGCGTCGGGTCGTTGCTTCCCGTTGCGGCAAGGGTTGCTTCTTCGGTGCACACCTGGGTGTACACGACCTGCGCTGCGGCGCCGCCGTAGAAGATGCCGCCGAAGTAGGTACCGAAGCCTACGACTCCGGTACCGAGGGCGTTGATGGGATCGGTGGTGGCGCTTGTGACGACCGGTACAGGCAGAGTGTTCGTTATCGCCTGCTGGATGGCTGTGAGGTAGTCGCCCACCGCCGAGAGTGCACCGGTAAAGGTCGGCTGGAACGATGACCCGTACGGCGAAGCCTCGGCTACATCGTTCCACTGGTCGAAGAGAGCCTCGGCGGCTGGAACAGCACCGGGGTCGACCTGCTGGAGGGACGCCTCGAACGTCGCACGCTGTGCCTCGATCTCAAGGCCCGCAGCCTGGGTGGCCACACCGGAGTCGGCAAGCACTGCCGACATCGAAGTATTCAGGGCATCAAGTTCGGTCTGTGTGAAGTCGGAATCGACGGTGCTAAGAAGCGGCAACCACGACGTGGGCACATTTGCGAGCCCTGCTTCGATGTCCAGGTACTTGTTGGGACTCTCAGACAACGTCTTCCACGGCTGCGTCTGGGCGGTGGCGGTAGTCGTAGGTACGCAGGTCTCGGCAGCGGAGGCAGCGGTTGGCATAGCGAGGGCAGAAAGCCCAAGCACGGTGCCGATCAGAACGCTTGCCTTGATGACGCGACGCGGTGAAGTGATGGACATGGATCTCCCCTGTGTTCACCTGCGGGTTGATGAACTTCGCTCACCCTATCGGGAACCACGCGCGATCGGTGAAATCGGCTGCAGGGCTGGGTCCGGCATTGGCAGGCCAACCAGGCAAATTCTGACGTTCAGTCGAGTCGGTCCCGCTCGGCCAGGATGCTTTCGAGAAACTGCTCGAAACCGTCAGGGGAGTCCAGATGCTCAGCAGGCACGAACTCGTATTGGGTAACGCCGATTGCCGCCCATTCTGACATCGACGCGATGCTGGCTTCAGTATCCACGGTGTCGCCATCCCTGATCGCCAACGGCTTCACCTTAAGGCGGAATTCCGAAGCATCACGACCGAGTTCGGTCATCTTGGCTCTGATCTTCTCCGCACCCTCGGCAGTCTCCTCAAGCGAGAGGCCGAGCGGCGACCAGCCATCGGCGTACCTGGCGATGCGGTCGACGTTGCGATCGGTGGCTTTTAATCCCACCAGGATTGGCGGACCACCGGACTGCACCGGCAGCGGCAGCGAGTACGCGCCCGTGAAGTCGATGTGCTTGCCGTGGAAGTCCACCGGGGCCGAACTCCAGAGCGCCTTGCAGGCCTGGACTGTCTCGAACAACAGGCCGTAACGGCTTTCGAATGGAGCATCCTGCGCGTTGTATTCATAGCGCTGCCAACCCGTTCCAACAACGAACTCGGTGCGACCACCGGTGAGCACATCGAGCGTCGCGATCTGCTTGGCCAGCAGGGTCGCCGGCCGAAGGCCCGCGAGCAGCACATTGGTACCGAGTTTGATGTGCTCGGTCACGGCCCCGATTGCTGTGAGCAGCACGATGGGCTCGTACCGCCAGGCCGCAAAGTCGTCGATGCCGCCGTACTCGTGGGGGTGAGCGGAGAGGTCCTGCCCGACCACGACGTGATCGGTCATCGACAGCCCGTCGACGCCTTTGGCATCGGCAATCTTCCACAGCTCGAGCCAGGCCTTCAGGTCGTGCCCGAACCAGAGGTCCGAGCCGAGCGGCATAAGGGTGATTTCCATGTGTTCCTCTTCTTCGTTGAAGGTTGTTAGATGAGTTCGATGATCGACCTGGCGGCGCGCTCTGCACCATCAGTTGCAAGCGACCGGTACCTGGTCGGAGTGGCCAACTGCCGGGCCAGTGCGCTGGCGATGGACTCCGGCGTACTTGTGCGGAAGTCCATTGCATGCCCGGCGCCATAGCGATCGAGGCGATGCCGAACGTGCAGTTGCTGTTCGAAGTGCTGGCCGAGCGGAAAGTAGAGGAATGGCCGCTGGGAGGCAACGAGTTCCATGGTTGTGGTGAGCCCGCCCTGCACGATGGCCGCATCGCAGGCGGCAAGGTGCAGTGGGAGGTTGTCGACATAGCCCACGATCTCAATGCCGTCGTGGTTCGGCAGGGAGGCTGGGTCGATGCGAGGGCCGGCGACAACGAGCAGCTGCAGGTCGGTGATCTCCCGTCGCATCGCAGGAAATGCGGCGATAATCTTCTCGAGCAATGCCCTACCGACGCCTGAACCGCCAACCGTCACCACAACGACAGGTGCGTTGGGATAGCCGAGCTGCTGCCGCGCAGCGTGGTGCTCGGTCGGCTCGAAACCTGAAACGTAACCGCTGAACTCGTAGTGGTTGCTGGTCCATTCACCGATGGAGGGAAGCCCAGGTCCGAAGTCGAACGGCACGATGTCTTCGGGGTCCCCGATGAAAATTGAGCGGTCCCGCATGCGCCTGAACCGCTCGACGTGTTCGATCATCTCCGCGTTGTAATCGGCCGTGATGGCGAGTTCGTGCGGTCCAGTCCCCGGAGCGGGCAGCCATCCGACGAAGTCGGTCATCCAGACGTATGCACTGCGTTTCAGTTCCGGGTTCTCGTGCCAGAAGTGGTCGACATCCCATGCCTCATCGCCGACGACGATGTCATAATCGCCAGACTCCACCACATCCTGGAAGATCGAGAAATTGGCCACGAGAATCTCATCCATTCGCCGGATGGCCTGGAATGCGTTCAGATCGTGTTCGTGCGACTCGCTCTGCAGGTGCGCCGACTCGCTCGCAAGGTGACGACTGGCAGGGTGCACGAACTCGTTCGCGGCAGCCAGGAACGTCGTCACCGGCGCCTGCGCAAGCCACTCGACCGTCACATCCGGGCGCATCCCCACGAGACTGCGAGCGATTGCCAGGTCACGGCGCGCGTGGCCGAGGCCGATCGGGGATGAGAGGTAGAGAACGCGCGGACTACGCTTCCTCGCTCGGGTCCAGTTCGATCTGACAGCGACGCGATCGGGCGATGGGGTCACGCGGTCGATGAATTGCAGCATCGCCTGGTTTACCCGAATGGGGTCTCGGGCTTGCGGACAGTGACCACTGCCGTGCAGCACGAGCAGGTCTGCTCGCATCGCCTGGGCGGCCTTTTCGCTGCGTGCCATCGGACTGATGGCGTCCTCGTCGCCATGAATCACAAGCACAGGGCACCGGATGCCCCCCAAAAGCTGCAGCGTAAGTGCCTCGTTGTCGAACACGGGTTCAGGGGCAAACTGTGTAGCGATGAGCGTCTCAGCATCCGTGGACATCGTCCACCCGATGCCGTCTTCTATCTGTTTCGTCGAGTGCGGTTCTGTGAAGATCTGTCCCCAGAAGAATGCCGCGAAGCCTGCGAGATCGTGTCGCCACGCGTGTTGGTTGTATGTAGCCCAGCCCGCCTCGGCAGCAAGCTCGTCGGTGAAGGAGTACTGCGAGCGGGCGGGGTCTGGTTCGCCGATCGACCAGAGCGCCGGCGCGATGAGCACGGCTCCTGTCACCCGGTCGCCGTGGTGAGCCGCGAGCAGGCAGGCGAGCACCCCTCCCACCGAGACTCCGGCGATGGCAGCCCGCTCGGTTTCGGTGGCATCCATCACCGCGATGACGTCGTCCGCGTGCTGTTCCTGCGTGTACGCGGCAGGGTCGGTGGGGCGGTCGGAGCGACCAGTGCCGCGACCGTCGATGGTTATCACCCGAAAGCGTCGGGCCAGAACGGGGATCTGCGCCTTCCAGTGGAGCGCTTCGGCTATAGCCCAGGTGGGTAGCAGCACGACGGTCGGGGATCCCGCTGAGCCGTAGACGTCAAAGGCAACGCGAACTCCATCGCGCTCGACGAACGATGAGGAATCAGGAAGAAGCGCACGCATGAGAACCTCGGCTCACGACTCTGACTACTGCAGAATTCTCGGGTTCGGCGCTCACATGTCAGTCATATGGCCAAACCATGGGGCCGTCAAGAGCGCACAGTCAAGCCCGGGCAGTCCTCCCGACCTGGCGTACCGTGCGGGCTGACCCGAACCGAAGATGGAGCGCCCCGTGAAATCGTCTCGCTGGACCACGACCGACATTCCCGACCAGACCGGAAAGACCATCGTGGTCACCGGCGCGAACAGCGGCCTGGGGGAGCAGACCGCACGGGCGCTTGCTGCCAGGGGCGCGCATGTGATCCTGGCTTGCCGCGACATCCGAAAGGGTGAAATGGCCGCAAAAAGCATGAACGGGCATATCACCGTCGCCGAGCTGGACCTGGCAGACCTGGCTTCGGTCAGACGCTTCGCGGAGGGCATCGAACACGTGGATGTGCTGGTCAACAACGCGGGGATCATGGCCGTGCCGGAAGGGCGAACCTCTGACGGGTTCGAGTCCCAGTTCGGCACCAACTTTCTCGGACACTTCGCGCTCACCGGCTTGCTTCTGCCCAGGATCACCGAGCGGGTGGTGACGCTGTCGAGCCTCGCGCATCGCATGGGCACCATCAGGCTCGATGACCCGAACTGGAAGAGGCGCACGTACCAGCGCTGGCCAGCGTACGGGCAGTCGAAGCTCGCAGACCTGATGTTCGCCTACGAACTCCATCGTCGGCTGGCCGCTCTCGGCTCGCCAGTGCGGTCCATCGCTGCGCATCCCGGTTTCTCGAAGACCGAACTGCATACGCACACCGACGCGGTGCAGGGCGCGATGATCGCCGCGGTCACTCAGCTCACCGGGCAGAGCAGCGCGATGGGGGCACTGCCGTCACTGTTCGCCGCCACTGCTCCGGATGCCGCGGCCGGAGGTTACTACGGACCTGGTGGCCCCGGCGAAGTGCGCGGATACCCGCGCCCCTCCGCCTCCTCCCACCGGTCACGCGACCCGCTGCTGGCGGTTGGGCTCTGGA
>JAODLU010000055.1 GCA_025464125.1 Microbacteriaceae bacterium
AGCATCCTGAAGCAGCCACGGGAGGTTTGGGCAGTCGCCTTCGCGTGCGTTGTGGCGTTCATGGGCATCGGTCTCGTCGACCCTATCCTTCCGGCCATCGCCAGCGAACTGGATGCGAGCCCTGCCCAGACCGAACTGCTGTTCACCAGCTACCTCGTGATCACCGGCGTCATGATGTTCTTCACCAGCTGGATCTCCAGCCGTTTCGGCGCGAAGAAGACACTGATGATCGGGCTGGCTTTCATCGTCGCGTTCGCCCTGCTCGCCGCCCTGAGCGGCAACGTGGAATCGGTCATCGCGTTCCGCGGCGGCTGGGGGCTCGGCAATGCTCTCTTCATCTCGACCGCGCTTGCCACCATCGTCGGTGCCGCGAGCGGCGGAACGTCGTCTGCGATCATCCTGTACGAGGCTGCTCTCGGCCTCGGCATCGCGATTGGTCCGCTGCTCGGTGGCCTTCTCGGCACCGTGAGCTGGAGGGGACCGTTCTTCGGCACCGCCATTTTGATGGCAATCGCCTTCGTCGCCATCCTTGTGCTTCTCCGCAAGGAGGACAAGGCGGCGAGAGTGCCGACGAAGCTCTCCGCCCCGTTCCGTGCCCTGGGTACCCCGGCGCTCGCAGTGCTGGCGGCAGCAGCCTTCTTCTACAACATCGGATTCTTCACGCTGCTGGCCTGGACCCCGTTCGCCCTCGATCTGCCGAAGGAATCCGTGGCAATCCAGCTGGGCCTGATCTTCTTCTTCTGGGGACTGTCTGTTGCAGTCACCTCGGTGTGGGTCGCGCCGTTCATGACTGCCAGGTTGCGTCGCACAACAGTGCTCGGCATCGTTCTCCCGCTGCTCGCTCTCGATCTCGTCGTGGCCGGACTGTTCATCGGCAACAATGTCACGCTGATTGCCTGCGTCATCGTGGGTGGCCTGCTTCTCGGGGTGCTCAACACCGTGTTGACCGAATCCGTCATGGAGGCCACCGACCTGCCGCGCTCCGTCGCGTCGTCGGCATACTCGGCAGTTCGATTCCTGGGCGGGGCCATCGCGCCGCCGATGGCCGCGCTCTTCGCAGCCAGCTTCGGGGCATCGGTCCCCTACTTCGTGGCTGGCGGCTCTGTGCTGCTTTCCGCGATCCTGATCCTCGCCGGTGTCAGAGTGCTCGGTCGCATCAATGGGGCACCCGAGCCCCGGTTGGTCGAAGCCGAAGCCATTGGTATCGGCGAGGCAGCCTGAGCCGGATGCGGGTGGCAGCGTAGCCACCCGTTCCGGCCCATCCACCGCTGCCCTCGGTCGACTGTCGCAGCCCGCGACTAGGATCGACTGGTGCCTTCAGCTACCGACCGCCTCGTCTGGATCGACTGCGAAATGACGGGACTCGACGTCGCTATAGACGAACTCGTCGAAGTCGCAGTTGTCATCACAGACTTCGACCTCAACCTCATCGACCCCGGTTTTGACATCGTGATCAAGCCAGACAAGGCCGCTCTCGAGAACATGAACGATTTCGTGCGCAACATGCACACCGAGTCAGGATTGATCGAGTTGATACCAGACGGGGTGAGTCTCGCTGACGCCGAGTACGCGGTCATCGAATACATCCTGAAGTTCGTGCCCAATGAGCAGCAGGCGCCCCTTGCAGGCAACACCATCGGCACTGACCGCACCTTCCTCGCGAAGTACATGCCGCGTGTCGACCAGCACCTGCACTACCGCAGCATCGATGTCTCATCAATCAAGGAGCTGTCACGCCGCTGGTTTCCGCGCATCTACTTCAACGCCCCGTCGAAAGACGGCGGTCACCGCGCTCTTGCAGACATCCTGGAGTCGATCCGCGAACTCGAGTACTACCGTCGCGCGGTGTTCGTGCCTGAGCCCGGGCCGACCACCGATGAGGTGCAGGCCATCTCCGCCGCAACCGTAGAGAAGTTCCTGCCGCACCTGGGATAACTTCGTGCCCCACCTGGGATAACATTGTGGGGTTGTGTCGGCAGTGTCGGCACGCATGGTGGGCGTAGCTCAGTTGGCAGAGCGCTGGCTTGTGGAGCCGGATGTCGCGGGTTCGAGCCCCGTCGTTCACCCCAGTGTCGTAAGGCCTCGCACCCGCGGGGCCTTACGTGTTTGTGATGAAGGTTGGCAATGCCGCAGGTCGACGAACGCACCGAAGTGACCGAGCAGACCGTGCTCGGTTCACCATGGGTGACCATCGTCTGGAACGACCCGGTGAACCTGCAGAGTTACGTCAGCTACATCTTTCGCAGCTACTTCGGTTTCCCTCGCCCGGAGGCCGACCGCCGCATGCTGCAGGTGCACAACGAGGGGCGGGCGGTTGTGGCCACAGGCCCACGCGAGGAAATGGAACGCCACGTCGAGGCCATGCACGACTTCGGCTTGTGGGCCACCCTGCAGAAAGCTGACGAGTGAAGCCCTTTCGCCGGACCCGGACCGGTTACACCGCAGTGTTCGAGCCACAGGAGGCGGGCATCCTCGGCGAATTGGCCGGCCAGGTCGCATCCCTGCTGCAGGCACACGACGAGAATGTCGGCGATCCGGCCCTGGCCAGGCTGCTGCCAGACGCCTACCCGGGCGATGCAGAGGCTTCGGCTGAGTTCCGCAGGTTCACCACCGACGGCCTCGTCGAGCGCAAGGTGCAGAACGCCATGGTCGTGCTGCAGACAGTCGGCGAGGCGACAAGCGCCGCGACCGCGACCAGGGTGCTGCTCACCGCAGACGAAGCGCAGGCGTGGCTGCGAACGATCACGGACATCCGGCTGAGCCTGGCGACGCGGCTCGGCATTTCGAACGAGGACGACGATTCTCATGACCGTGGACCACATGCTGATGGCGATGACGCCGATAGCCCGGACGCCGGCATTGTTGACGTCTACGACTGGCTGGCGTTCGTGCAGGACTCGCTCGTACGGGCGCTGGACCGCTGATGATCGAGCTTGGTCACGACGCATTCGAGCTGCTGGTCATCGACGAGCTGGACCTGTTGCCCGACGAAATGGTCGACGGTCTTGACAATCTCATCTTCGTGACCGAAGACAGGCCAGAGGATGGCTCGCTCGACCTGCTGGGCCTCTACGAGGGCGTGGCGCTCACCGAGCGGGGCAACTACGGCTTCGGCGAGCTTCCTGACCGCATCATCCTGTTCCGCGAACCGCTGCTGGCGGTCTGCGCGGACCTCGACGAACTGAAAGACCAGATTCACGTGACCCTCGTGCACGAGATCGCCCACTTCTACGGCATCGACGACGAACAGCTTCACGAACTGGGCTGGAGCTAACCGCGCAGCACGCGATCGGCGAGCAGGCGGGAGCCCTCGCGGCCGGCGAACCGTGCCTCCTGCGCCGCCCAGCGATCCCAGTGCGGCGCGTATGTGTCGCCGTCGCGCTCGAGTGCCCTGAGCTTGCGCGTGGGTTCGTCGAGCTCCAGCCAGATGGCCAGGTGCGCGAGTCGTCGTGACGCGCGGCCGATGGCTCCTGCACCCTCGACCAGCAGGTGTCGGCCGGGGCGCAGCGACATCCACTCCCCCGGCCCATCTCGCTGCCAGTCCCACCCCCGCCAGCGGGGTGCGCGACCCGAAGCGATCGGCTCGAGGATGCACCGCACGAGCAGATCGTTGCCCGCGGCCAGGCCGTCCCAGCCGGGATACACGCTATCGAGGTGCAGCACCGAGGTGCCCGGATGCCGCGCCACGAACCGCTCGGCAAACGTGGTCTTGCCAGAGCCGGAGCGACCGTCCACGAGCATCACGCGGGTGCCGCTAATCGCGCTCACGCCAGCACCGAATTCACGCCAGCACCGGCGCCCAGCTGCCGACAAGCACAGACACGGTCACCGCGATCGCGGCAATCACCAGCGCGATCGTGACGAGCAGTGCGTCCTGCCAGCCCAGGCGGGACTCGCGCGCCCATGTTCGCTGCCCCGCAGCACCGAACCCCCTGGCTTCCATGGCTGTCGCCAGCATGCTGCCACGGCGAATCGAGAGCACGAGCAGCGCAAAGGCCTGGCCGGCGAAGCGCCGCAACCTGCCCCTGTCTGCGATGCCGCGCGCACGCCTGGCGAGCTCGAGCGATCGCCAGTCCTCGACGAACAGGCCGACCAGGCGCATGCCGCCGAGAGCGCCGATCACGAATCTAGACGGCAGGTGCAGCACCTGCGAGAGGCCGTCGGCCAGTGCGGTTGGATCGACGGTGATGAACAGGATGACCGCCGGCAGTGCGATGGCGAGCACACGGAGGGTTGTTGCGATGGCGAGCGAGATCGAGCCGTCGCTGATAGTCACGAACAGCCACTGGAGGTGCACATCGCCCGATGCCCGCCCGTAAAGCAGGATCGTGAGACCTGCGAGCATGGCGGCCACGAGCACAGGGGTGGTGCGAACTAAGAGGCGGCGTGCGCCGACGCCTGCGAAAGGCAGCAGCACCAGTTCGCATCCGAGCGCGATGACGGCAGAGACCCAGTCGAGGCTGATCACGAGGGTGACGCCGAGGATTGCGGCCGCGGCCAGCTTCGCCACGGGGTTGATGCGTGCGACCGCGCGCGTGCCGACGTCTGGCGTGAGCAAGGTGGTCATGCTGCGGACACCGCCGTGGGCACTGGCATGCGCAATTCTGAGTCGGCGATAGCTTCAACAAGCAGTTGGTCGTGGGTGATTGCCACGATGGCGCTCCCGCCGTCGAGCAACTCGGCGAAGAGTGCTGCGAGCTCGGCCCAGGTGCGGCAATCCTGCCCGAATGTCGGCTCGTCGAGGATCAGCAGTGGGGGGCGGGTAACGAGCGCGGTCGCGACGGAAAGTCGCCTCTTCTCACCCCCGGAGAGGGTGAACGGGTTGACGTCGGCGAGGCCCGTGAGCCGCAGGCGCTCGAGCAGGGGGTCGACTCTCGCCGCGACATCCGGCAGGCCGATGGCCTTCGCCCCGACCTCGAGTTCCGCGCGAACTGTGGGGGCCACGAACTGGTGCTCCGGGTCCTGGAACACGCTGCCGATGCGGGTGACGAGCTGCCGTGACTTCCAGCGGAATGGGTCGTGCCCGAGGCCTGTCGCTAGGCCCGCAGCATCCACCACACCGGCGATCGGCGCAAGCAGCCCGCCGATGGTGAGGCCGAGCGTCGATTTGCCGGAACCGTTCGCACCGGACACAGCGAGGCAACTGCCGGCCGCGATCGACATTTCGAGGTCGTGCTGCACCGGCACGCCCCTGCCGATGGCGAGCTGTTCGATGTGGAGCAGCGTGCCGCCAACCCGCGCGTTGCGGGCAGGCAGCGCTGGCGGGTGGCCGGGCACCCAGACTCCGGATGCGGCCAGAGCCGCCCCCTGCCCGGCAAGTATCTCGCCGGGGGTGCCGTCGGCCAGCACTCCCCCGCCGGGCTCGAGCACGATGACCCTGTCCACCAGCTGCCACCAGATGTCGACACGGTGCTCCACGACGATGAGCGTTGCGCCGGTCGCCGCGGTGACATCGGCGACCGCATCCCTCACCTCGATGACCCCGTCGGGGTCGAGGTTGGCTGTCGGCTCATCGAGCAGGACCAGCCCGGGTCGCATTGCCAGCACGCCGGCGAGGGCGAGCCGCTGTTTCTGCCCGCCGGAGAGGGCGCTGGTCGGTTGATTGAGTGGCAGGTCGAGCCCGACGGCTTCGAGGGCTGCCCCGACGCGACGCCAGATCTCGTTTCTCGGCACACCGAGGTTCTCACACCCGAATGCCACGTCGTCTCCGACGCGAGCGAGCACCACCTGTGATTCCGGATCCTGCAGCACGAGGCCCACACGACCTCGGGCCCGCTCTGCGGCGCTGCCGTCGATAAGCAGGGTGCCCTCGCTCTCGCCCTCGTCTTCGCCGCCGAGAACACCAGCAAGGGCCCTCAGCAGTGTCGACTTGCCTGCTCCGGACGCTCCGAGAAGCAGCACCCGCTCACCAGCCTCCACACGCAGGTCGAGCCCGCGCACCGCCCACGACGAGCGCCCGGCATGGCGCCACGCCCAGCCTTTCGCTTCGACAGCTGCGGTCATGGTGGCGTCAGGCCGTGCGACCGGAAACCGCGCGACCGCGGCCGGACGCGAACCGCGAAAGCACACCCGTCTTCGCGAGGCCCCGCACCAGGAACCACGATCCAAGGCCGGCAATCACTGCACCAGAGATGACCGCACACACCGTGTAGGTGATGGCAAAGCCGGGCGTGGCTCCCGCGTACCAGAGCACAAGGTCGTTGATGGCCATAGCGATCCCGGCGGCGGCGCCTGCGAGGATGGCGACTCCGATGCGCCAGCTGGAGTAGAGGAATACCAGGAAGACGATCTCGGCCCCGAGACCCTGAACGATGCCGGATTCAAGGGTGAGGAAGCCCCACTGGGCACCGAGCAGCGCCGAGACTGTAGCTGCGACGATCTCGGTGAACAGGGCGGCACCCGGCTTGCGGATCACGAGACCGCCGAGCACGCCGGCGAAAAGCCAGAAACCGTAGAGCAGCGACTGCGCGCCGGGAAGCGCGAGCTCGAGCGGCTTCGTCACCGGGCTGTATAGCTGGTTCCAGGCGAAGAACACGAGCGCCGCGGCCACGCCGAGCACGCTCGCGACCACGATGTCCACCACCCGCCAGCGGTAGTTGATGCGTCGCGCCGCGATTTTCGTGAGAGTTGTAGTTGCATTCATTGTCGTGCCCCGTTTCGATCTGAGGGCACGGGTTCGGATTGCGAAGGTACGCAACCCGGAGAGTGAATCTGCCTCCCTGCGCTGGCATGATCCAGATCAGGTTCGACGGTCGAAGCTTGGAGAAGCTTCCTCTCAGCCCGGCTCACCGGACTCCCGTGTTTCAGCTTCGAGTATAGCTAGCTGCCCAGTTCGTTGAGCTTGCCGAGAAGCTCGCTGAGTTTCAGGAGGTCGACGATCTGCCAGTCCCGCAGGCTGTCGTAGAGCGCTTCCTGGTCGGTGACCCGTACAGCATCCACCTTCTCGACTGCCAGCTGGGTGGCTTCGAGAAAGCTCGCCCTGCCGTCGTCGGCGTCAGGGAGCCTCTCGATGAAACCCAGCTCTTCGAGAATCTTGGCCTGGCGGCTCACGATGCTCTTGTCGAGGTTCAGGTCGGCCGCGAGCACTGATGCCCTGGCCGGCCCGAAGCGCACGAGGGTCCTGATGATCGTGTATCCGATGGGCTGCAGTTCAGGATGCACCCTCGCCGCCCTGTCACGCATGGTCGACTTGACCCTGGTGAACATGACCGCGAACTGCTGTTCCACAGCGGCGATGGCTTCGTCGGCGGCGTGGCTCTCCCGCGCCGGAGTGCTATCGGCCTGAGGGGCAGTCATGGCCGCGATCATAGCCGAGGAGCGCCTTCCCTCTCCTCATCGAGGCCTGCAGCCATCGGTGCGCCACCAATCATTGCCTCTGAAACCTCTGACAGGTTCTCTTCGGCCTCGAGCACGTCGGCTGATCCGCCGGCAGCCGGCTCAGCGAGGCGCTCGAGGGTCGTCTTGGTACCGAGCTTCGAGTTCGGGATCAGCGCTATCGCGATGATCGTGATGACCGCCAGAGGCAGTGCAACCAGGAACACGTGGGCGACAGATTCGCCGTAGACGGATTCGATGATCACGCGCACTCCGGCTGGCAGCTCCGAAACCTTCGGGATGGTGCCGCTCTGCAACGCATCGGCCACTTTCGCGCCGCCGGCACCGAGCTTGATGATTGCTGCCTTGAGGTCATCGGAACGGTTGGCGAGAGAACCAACCACCTGCGAGCCGAGCACTGAACCCATCACCGAGACGCCGACGGTGCCGCCGAGGCTTCTGAAGAAGGCGACAGACGATGTAGCAGTTCCCATCTCGCGAGGCGCAACGACGTTCTGCACCACCAGCACGAGGTTCTGCATGACCATTCCGACACCTGCACCGAGCACGAGCATGTAGACCGAGAGCAGTACGTAGTTGGTGTCGTAGGAGATCGTGCTCATCAGGTAGATGCCCGCGGTGAGCAAAATGGATCCGGTAACCATGTAGCGCTTCCACTTGCCGGTGCGGCTGATGACCTGGCCGATTATGATGGATGCACCCATGAGGCCGACAATCATCGGCAGGGTGAGCAGGCCTGACTGCGTCGGCGAAGCGCCGCGCGCCAGCTGCATGTACTGGCTGAGGAACACCGAGGTGCCGAACATGGCGACACCGACGGAGATGCTTGCGATGACCGAGAACGTGAAGGTCGGGTTCTTGAACATCTTGAGCGGGATGATCGGCTCTTTGGCAAAGAACTCAGCGATCACGGTGGCGATGAGCAGTGCAGCGGCCCCGCCGACCATCCAGAAGCTTGTTGCCGAATTCCAGTCGAACTGGCCCTTCTGCCCGGCTAGCGAGACCCAGATCAGCAGCAGTGAGACGCCGCTGGCAAGGAACGCGATTCCCAGGTAGTCGATCGACGCCTTGCGCTGCACGCCCTTCGGCAGCTTCAGGGTGCGCTGCAGCAAAATGATGGCGACGATCGCGAACGGCACGGCAACGTAGAAGTTCCAGCGCCAGCCGAGCGAGTCGGTGAGGAGGCCACCAATGAGCGGGCCACCGACTGTGCCGACTGCCATCACTCCGCCGAAAAGACCCATGTAACGGCCCCGTTCGCGAGGGCTGATGATGTCGGCCATGATGACCTGCGCAAGGGCCGTGAGGCCGCCTGCGCCAATGCCCTGGAACACGCGGAACACGATGAGCGTCTCGGTGTTCTGCGAGAACCCGGCGAGCGCCGAACCGAGCACGAAGATGACGAGGGCCAGCTGGATGAGCAGCTTGCGGTTGAACAGGTCGGAGAGCTTGCCCCAGATGGGCGTCGTGATCGTCGTCGCAAGGAGCGTCGAGGTGACGACCCAGGTGTACGCGGTCTGGTCACCCTTCAGGTCGGAGATGATGCGAGGCAGCGAGGTCGAAACGACCGTGCTTGCAAGGATGGCCACGAACATGCCGAGCAGCAGGCCGGAGAGGGCTTCGAGCACCTGCCGGTGCGACATCTTGGCGCCTGTCGGTGTGGTCTGTGCTGATACTGCCTGGCTCATTTATCTAGCTCCATGGGCGTACGAATAGGAAACGGGCTCTGAGCCACG
>JAODLU010000070.1 GCA_025464125.1 Microbacteriaceae bacterium
GCCGCTCCGCGGCGATGCCGTCGAGGAGCGTGCCATCGCCCTGGAGCGGATGGGGTCGCCGTACCTGTTCGAAGCGGCGCACGAGTGCGGCATCCGTCGCCTCGAGGAAGAGAACGCGCACTGCAGCGCCTTCCCGCAGTGTCTCGACTATCTGCTCGAGATCAGAAAACAGGCGGCCACCGCGCACGTCGACGATCGCTGCGATTCGGGGAAGGGTGTTGCCTGCGCGCTCGGCCAGTTCGACAAGTGGGCGCAGCATCTGGGGAGGCAGATTGTCGACCACGTACCAGCCGAGATCCTCGAGAGCGTTGCCGACAGTTGAGCGCCCCGCGCCGGACATGCCGGTCACAATGAGCACTTCCTGGCTTGGGCGATCGTCAGTCATAGGTGGATCACACTTCCACTCGGAGGAGAGTTCGGGCTCCCAGCCTCAAGCCTAGCGACCAGTACCGCACAATCGAGGGTGAGTTCCGCTTGGCGACCTGGCACAGCACTCCCTCAGGCACGCAGCGTGTCGAAAATTACCTGCGCCAGCGTGCTGCCGATACCGTTGACTTCGGTGATCGCGGCCGCGTCGGCGGCGCGCAACTGAGTAACAGAGCCGAAGTGCCGCAACAACTCCCTGACCCTCGATGGGCCGAGCCCCGGAATCTCCGATAGCACCGACACGACATCTTTCTTGCGCCGCGCCCGCTGGTACGTAATGGCGAATCGATGAGCCTCGTCCCTGATGCGCTGGATGAGAAACAGCGCATCGCTGTTGCGCGGCAGAATCACTGGAAAGTCCGAGTCCGGGAGCCAGATCTCTTCAAGGCGCTTTGCGATGCCACAGAGCTGGATGCCCGTTATGCCGGCCTCGTCCATCGCCCTTTTGGCTGCTGCCACCTGGGGCTGGCCACCGTCCACGATCAGCAAATTGGGGCGGTAGGCAAACTTCTTGCGCTCGGCATCCCCCCCTGGGGGCGTGGTCTCGTCCTTGAGATGCGCGAGACGCCGACTGAGCGTCTGGAAAATGGATTCGGTGTCGTCTGTCGACTCAGGAATGCTGAACCGGCGGTACTGGTCTTTGCGGGGCAGGCCATCTTCGAAGACCACCATCGACGCCACGATGTTGGTACCGCTGAGGTGGGACACGTCATAGCACTCCATGCGTAGCGGTGCCTCTGCCATGCCAAGGGCCTCCTGGATATCTGCCAGGGCCTGGGAGCGGGCGGTGAAGTCGCCGCTTCGCCGCGTCTTGTAGAGCACCAGGGCGTTCTTAGCATTGGTCGACACCGTGAGCGCGAGCGCCGCAAGGTCCCCACGCTGGGCGACCCTCAGCCCTACCTTCGCGGCCGCCTCACCGTGCTCTGCCCGCACCGAACCGAGCCACAGTTCGAGCTCATTCGAGTCCTCTGGCAAAACCGGCACGATCACCTGGCGGGGCGGAACGAGCTCGGACTCGTAGGCGTTGTGCAAAACCGTCTCGACGAGCTCACCGAGGTCGAGGTCGAGTTCCTTATCGACCACCCAGCTGCGCACACCACGGATTCTTCCGCCGCGCACGGTGAACTGCTGGACTGCAGCTGCAAGTTCGTCTGAGGCGATGCCAAATATGTCGGCATCCACGTCTTCAGCGAGCACGACTGTGTTGCGCGAAAGGGCGGTCTCAAGCGCTGAAAGCTGGTCGCGATAGCGAGCGGCAGATTCGTAATCCTGCACCGCCGAAGCTGCCTTCATGTTCTTCTGTGCCTGTCCGATGACCTTCGAGTCGTTGCCAGCCATAAATGACGCGAAGTCGAGGGCTATGGACTTGTGCTCCTCTTTCGTGACGCGGCCCACACAGGGAGCAGCACACTTGCCGATGTCCCCAAGGAGGCACGGCCTGCCGGTCTGCTCGGCCCGCTTGTATGTCGCGTCAGAACAACTGCGCATCGGAAGTGCCTTGAGCATCAGGTCGACGGTCTCGCGAATCGCCCAGACCTTCGTGTACGGCCCAAAATAGCGCGCACCCTTCAGGTTTTTGTTTCGGGTGACGAGCACCCTCGGCACAGGCTCGCCGAGCGTGATTGCCAGGTACGGGTAGGACTTGTCATCGCGGAACTGCACGTTGAATGGCGGGTCGAACTCCTTGATCCAGGTGAATTCGAGCTGGAGTGCCTCAAATTCGGTTCCGACCACTGTCCATTCGACTGAAGCCGCGCTCAGCACCATGCGTCGAGTGCGTTCGTGCAGGGTCGCCAGCGGAGCGAAGTAGTTGCTGAGCCTTGCGCGCAGGTTCTTCGCCTTGCCGACGTAAAGCACGCGCGTATCTGCATCGCGGAACCGGTAGACGCCAGGCCCCGTTGGAATCTCGCCCGCTTTCGGGCGCCAGCTGACGGTGTCGCTCATGGCCGCTACCCGGTAGCGAGTGCCCTTTGGGGAACGCCCGCCGCCAGTACTTCCGCCAGGAAGATGCCGGTATGGCTGTCTTCAACCCTGGCGAGTTGCTCTGGTGTGCCTACAGCGAGCACCTTGCCGCCGCCAGCACCGCCCTCGGGCCCGAGGTCGATCAGCCAGTCCGCAGACTTGATCACGTCGAGATTGTGTTCGATGACAATGACGGTGTTTCCCTTATCGACGAGGCCATTCAAGACGAGCAGCAGTTTGCGCACGTCTTCGAAGTGCAGGCCGGTTGTCGGCTCGTCGAGCACATAGATGCTGCGACCCATCGAGCGCTTCTGCAGTTCGGTGGCGAGCTTCACCCTCTGCGCCTCGCCGCCGGAGAGCGTCGTGGCGCTCTGCCCGAGACGCACATAGCCCAGCCCGACCTCGACGAGCGTCTTCAGGAAGCGATGGATGCTGCTGATCGCCTCGAAGAAATCTGCTGCTTCGGCGATCGGCATGTCCAGTACCTGGGCGATGTTCTTGCCCTTATAGCGAACCGACAGCGTCTCGCGGTTGTAACGGTCGCCATTGCAGACCTCGCAGACCACGTACACGTCAGGCAGAAAGTTCATCTCGATCTTGATCGTGCCATCGCCTGCGCAGTTCTCGCAGCGGCCGCCCTTCACGTTGAAACTGAAACGGCCAGGCAGGTATCCCCGTGCTTTTGCATCCATGGTTTCAGCGAACAGGGTGCGGATCTTGTCGAACACCCCGGTGTATGTGGCCGGGTTGGATCGCGGCGTGCGCCCAATCGGCGCCTGGTCCACGTGCACCACTTTGTCGAGGTTGTCGAGCCCGGTCACCCTTGTGTGCTTGCCCGGGATTTGCCGTGCGCCGTTCAGTTCATTGGCCAGCACCTTGTAGAGGATGTCGTTTACCAGGCTCGATTTTCCGGAGCCGGAGACCCCCGTCACCGCGGTGAACGTGCCGAGAGGGAACTGCACAGTGACGTTGTCGAGATTGTTGGCTCGCGCTCCCTCGACCACGAGCATGCGTTTTCGATCAATCGGACGGCGCTTCGATGGCGTCTCGATGGACCTGCGGCCGGAGAGGTAGTCCCCCGTAATGGACTGGCGGTTCGCGAGGAGGTCATCGTACGACCCTGAGTGCACAACCTCGCCACCATGCTCGCCCGCGCCTGGACCGATATCCACTACCCAGTCCGCGGTGCGGATGGTGTCTTCGTCGTGCTCGACCACGATCAGCGTGTTACCGAGATTCTTCAGCTTGACCAGGGTTTCGATCAGGCGGCGATTGTCGCGCTGGTGCAGGCCGATGCTGGGCTCGTCGAGCACGTAGAGCACGCCGGTAAGACCCGAGCCGATCTGCGTGGCGAGACGGATGCGCTGGGCCTCCCCGCCTGACAGGGATCCGGCTGAGCGCGAGAGATTGAGGTAGTTGAGCCCGACCTCGATGAGGAACTCGAGCCTGAGCCGGATCTCGCGCAGCACCTGGGCAGCAATTTTCGCGTCCCGATCGGAAAGCTGCAGTTTCTGCATGAACTCGAAGGCATCGATGAGACTCAGCTCGGAGACTTCGGCGATGTTGTGGTCATACACAGTCACGGCCAGCACTTCAGGTTTCAACCGCTTGCCGTCGCACACAGGGCAATTGATCTCGCGCAGGTATGCCGCGTAGCGCTGCCTCGCTGAGTCGCTCTCAGCCTCGATGAACTTGCGCTCGATGTACGGCATGACGCCCTCGAACCCGGTGGAGTACTTCATCTCCCGGCCGAAACGGTTCTTCCACCTGACGGTGACCTGGAAGTCGTTGCCGCGCAGGATGGCGTTCTGGATTTCTGGTGACAGCTTCTTCCACGGGGTCTTCAGGGAGAAATCGAGGTCGGCGGCGAGACCCTCGAGCAGTCGCTGGAAATAGTTGAAGAGGCCCTTGCCGGACTGCGTCCATGGCAGGATCACGCCCTCCGCCAGGCTTAGTGCAGGATCACCGAGCAGCAGCTCCGAGTCGACCGACATTTTCGTGCCCAGCCCCGAGCACTCAGGGCACGCGCCGAAAGGAGCGTTGAAGGAAAAGGTGCGCGGCTCGATCTCGGTGAGCTGCACCGGATGACCGTTCGGGCATGACAGCTTCTCGGAGAAGTTGCGCCAGGCGGCATCTCCGGTCTCGTCGACGTAGTTGATAGCGACGAGACCATCCGTGAGCCGCAGAGCGGTCTCCAGGGAGTCCGTGAGCCTGCCGAGCAGATCTTCGGCAGCGACGAGGCGGTCGATCACTACAGCGATGTCGTGCTTGTTCTGTTTCTTCAGGATCGGCGGTTCGCTCAGCTGCACTTGCTCGCCATCAACGATCGCCCGCGAATAACCGCTCGCGGCCAGCTCTTTGAAGAGGTCGACGAATTCGCCCTTCTTTTGGGAGATGACCGGGCTGACTACCTGGTACCGCGTGCCGACGTCGAGGGTCATGAGCTGGTCGGCGATCTGCTGCACAGTCTGGCGCTCGATCTTCTCGCCACAGACCGCACAGTGCGGAACACCGATCCTGGCCCATAAGAGGCGCATGTAGTCATAGATCTCGGTGATGGTGCCAACCGTTGATCGCGGATTTCGGTTGGTCGACTTCTGGTCGATGGAGACTGCGGGACTCAGGCCATCGATGAAGTCCACGTCAGGTCGGTCCACCTGGCCGAGAAACTGGCGGGCGTAGGCGGACAGCGACTCGACGTATCGGCGCTGGCCCTCTGCGAAAATCGTGTCAAATGCCAGCGAGGATTTGCCTGAGCCGGAGAGGCCGGTGAAAACCACCAGCGAATCCCGCGGGATCTCGAGGTCCACGCCCTTCAGGTTGTGCACGCGTGCACCGTGGACCGAGAGCTTGGCCGAGGACGTTACGCGCGAGATAGACACTCAAGTAATTCTATCGACGCCACCGACATCCGAAGGCTGGACGGATGCGCCGCTGGCGAACTGGGGGAATGCCTCACGCGGCGGTTCCGTAGACGAGCGCACGCTGCTTCTCGAACTGCCGTTTGCCAACGAGCCGGTAGAGCACCCGCACGGGCGCTGGGATCACCTTCATGAATATCGCCCGTTGTTCATCGGTGAGACTGCCGAGGATGAATCCGAGCTGGATGAACCTGCGAGGTCCGGGCGTTGCAGCCTGGCCGTGTCGGGCTAGCTGGTCCCATTCGGCCTGCGAGACGCTGACCTCCGCGACGGGGATAATCTCCTTCTCCTCAAGATCAAGGTGCGCACCAAAGGCAGAATTCATGCTCGCGAGAGCATCGGAAACCAGCGCCCGATCGCCGGCGGCCCCGGTTGCTCTCCATGCTGGAAGCGCGGCCTCAATCGCGTCGAGCAGCGCAGCGACCTCGGCGTGCTGCACCTTCATTTGCTCCACGTGCACAGTGCAAGACGGAGTGCGCTGCTCGAGCTTGTCCCAAAGGAATTCGTCTTCACCGTGGTGATGGGTGTGCAGGTACGTTGCGTTCTCCGAGATGTGGTCGGCGAGAACAGAAGCACGACCCGGGTCGCCGAGCGTCGCGTTCTCGACAAGAAACTGTGCGTCTACGAACATCGAGCGGAAATAGCGGTGGATGAGAAGCAGGTCCCCTGCGTCGCAACTGAATTCTCCGGATGGCGGCGTTCCAGTGCTGGGGAGTGCGCTGGCCATGAGGCTCCATCCGGACGGTAGTGCCGACCCTAGCGGCATGAGCGCCACAGGCACTAGGTGATGTGCCCAGCAGCTTCCATCTGTCGCAGTTCCTTCTTGAGGTCAGAGACCTCATCGCGCAGCCGACCGGCAAGCTCGAACTTCAATTCGCCAGCGGCCTGGAGCATCTGGTCATTGAGGTCACGGATGATCGACTCGAGGTCGTTGGCCCCGCTTGCCGCGAGTCCCTCGCGTTTGAGGTTCGGCGTGGGTGAGCGTTTGCGCCCGTCCCTGCCGGAAAGAAGGGCCGCGGTGTCTGCGCCTTCGCGAGCCAGCGCATCCGTAATATCGGCGATCTTCTTACGCAGGGGCTGCGGGTCTACGCCACGCTCGAGGTTGTATGCGACCTGCTTTTCCCGGCGCCGATTAGTCTCTTCGATCGCCTGTTTCATCGAATCCGTAATGACGTCGGCGTACATGTGCACGGCGCCGGAGACGTTGCGAGCCGCTCGCCCAATGGTCTGGATGAGGGAAGTGGAGGACCGCAGGAACCCCTCCTTGTCTGCGTCGAGGATCGCCACGAGCGAGACTTCGGGCAGGTCGAGCCCTTCCCTAAGGAGGTTGATGCCGACGAGCACGTCATACACGCCCTGTCGAAGCTCGGTGAGCAACTCGACCCGGCGCAGTGTGTCTACATCTGAGTGCAGATACCTGACCCGAACGCCTGCCTCGCTGAGAAACTCCGTGAGCTCTTCTGACATCTTCTTGGTGAGAGTAGTGACGAGCACACGTTCGTTGAGTTCAACGCGTTTGCGGATCTCCTCAAGGAGGTCGTCGATCTGGCCCTTGGTTGGCTTGATGACGATCTCGGGGTCGATAAGCCCAGTCGGCCTGATGATTTGCTCAACAACGCTGTCGGTGATGCCCATCTCGTATTTGCCCGGTGTGGCGGAGAGGTAGACCTTCTGGCCAGTGCGCCCCAGGAACTCGTCCCACTTGAGCGGGCGGTTGTCGAGAGCACTCGGCAGCCGGAACCCGTGCTCGACGAGCGTGCGCTTGCGCGATGCATCGCCCTCGTACATCGCGCCGATCTGCGGAACCGTGACATGAGACTCATCGATTACCACAAGGAAGTCATCGGGGAAGTAGTCGATGAGGCAGTGCGGGGCCTCCCCCGGATTCCTGCCGTCAATGTGCCTCGAATAGTTCTCAATGCCGCTGCAGAAGCCGATCTGCTCCATCATCTCCAGGTCGAACGTGGTGCGCATGCGCAGCCTCTGTGCCTCGAGCAGCTTGCCTTCGCGTTCAAGAACCTCGAGGCGCTCTGCGAGTTCGGTCTTGATGGTACCGATGGCCCGGTGCATGCTTTCCTGCCCCGCGACATAGTGCGACCCGGGGAACACCGAAACCGCGTCGAGCTTGCGAACGACGTCGCCGGTGAGCGGGTGGAGGCTATACAGCCCCTCGATCTCGTCGCCGAACATTTC
>JAODLU010000082.1 GCA_025464125.1 Microbacteriaceae bacterium
CATGGAAATACGGCGAGGTGTTTCCAGCCTCGAGCGCCTGCTTCACGAGCACGTCGATCATGGCGCCGTTCTCGGCGTGCATCATCATCAGCGCGCCATTGGATGCGCCCTTCTGGAAGGCGCGCAATATCTGGCCGTCGTTGGAAAGGAACACACCCTTGTACGCCATGAAGAGTTTGAAGCTCGAGACGCCCTCGTTGATGAGCTCGTCCATCGCGTCGAGCGATGCATCCTGCACGTCGCTCAGGATCTGGTGAAAGCCGTAGTCGATCGCGCAGTTGCCAGCGGCCTTCTCGTGCCAGAGGTTGTACTGGTCGATCACGTTCTGGTCGGGGTACTGCACAACGAAATCCACGATGCTGGTTGTGCCGCCCCAGGCAGCCGCCCGGGTTCCTGTCTCGAACGTGTCACTCGCGAAGGTGCCGCCGAAGGGCATCTCCATATGTGTGTGCGCGTCGACGCCGCCGGGGATCACGTACTTGCCCCTTGCATCGAGCACGGTGTCGACGTTGGCCTCGAGGTCGAAGCCGAGCAGCGTGGAGCCGGGCGCGATCACGCCGGCGATGGTTTCGCCATCGATCAGCACATCGGCCATTCCAGTGCCCGTCGCGTTCACGACGAGGCCGTTTTTGATCAGGGTCTTTGCCATAGCCAACTGCTCCTTACGGCTTCGGGATGCTCGTGTACGAGTCGGGGCGGCGGTCCCTGTAGAACTGCCAGTCGTCGCGCATCTCCTGCACCATGTCCATCTCGAGGTCACGGATGATGATCTCCTCGTCGGTGCCTGAGCCGCGCTCACCCACGAAGTTGCCGCGGGGGTCGATTACCTGGCTGGTGCCGTAGAAGTCGACGGCGAGCTCACCGTATTCGTTGTCTTCACGGCCAACCCGGTTCGGCTGCAGCACGAAATAGCCATTGGCAACCGCAGCGGCCGGACCCTCGACCTCCCACAGGCGGTTGGAGAGGCCCGGCTTGGTCGCGTTCGGGTTGAAGACCATGTGGGCGCCGCCCAGGCCGAGCTCGCGCCATCCTTCGGGAAAGTGGCGGTCGTAACAGATGTACAGGCCGATCTTGCCGACCGAGGTGTCGAAGACCGGGTAGCCCAGGTTGCCTGGACGGAAGTAGAACTTCTCCCAGAAGCGGTCGAGATGCGGGATGTGGTGCTTGCGGTACTTGCCGAGGATGGTGCCGTCTGCCTCGACCACGACTGCCGTGTTGTAGTAGACGCCGGTGATGTCTTCTTCGTAGATGGGAAGGATCATCACCAGGTTGAGTTCTTTGGCGAGCGCGGCGAAGCGCTGCACGATGGGGCCGTCAGCCTGCTCGGCAAAGCGGTAGTACTTCTTGTCTTCTGTGATGCCGAAGTACGGGCCGTAGAAAAGTTCCTGGAAGCAGATGACCTGGGCGCCTTCTGCAGCAGCGTCCCTGGCGAATTTTTCGTGCTTGGCAATCATCGATTCCTTGTCACCTGTCCAGGTGGTCTGGGTGATCGCAGCGCGTACGACGGTCATAATGCCTCCAGCGTCGAGTTCTTTTTGTTATTGTGCGCCGTAAACATTTCCCTTATGTTTCTGTCTATGACGTTGGCGTAAACATAGACGCAGGGCGGGAGCAGGGCAATGGCAGACGGGAAGCCGCAGTCGTGACCACCGTCGCGTTCGCCGTCGAGGACGCCACCCCACACGGTATCGCCGCAGCAGTTGCGCGCCTCATCACCTCGGGTGACCTCGCACCTGGCGATCGCCTGCCCACCGTGCGCGAACTCGCCGCAGACCTCGGGGTCAGTCCGGCGACGGTGAGCCACGCCTGGCAGGCCCTCTCCGGCGTGGGCCTGATCATCTCGAGGGGACGCAGTGGCAGCTTCGTGATGGCGTCGCCCCGCAAGTGGCTGCCACCGCGTTACCAGGGCCTCGCGGGCCAGCTCGAGGCAACGCGGCTCGATCTTTCGACCGGCGCCCCAGACCCCGCCCTCCTGCCCGCGCTCGAAACAGCGCTCTCTCGCGTTTCCACCCGCGCTGGCACCAACAGCTACCTGGACCAGCCCGTCATTCCCGAACTCGAAGCCGTACTGCGGGAGACCTGGCCGTACCCCGTGGATGCTGTCACCGTCGTAGACGGGGCACTCGACGCCATCTCCAGGGCACTCGAACTGACCGTCAGGTTCGGGGACCGAGTGGTGGTGGAAGACCCCGGATTCCCGCCGATCTTCGACCTGCTCGAGCATTTCGGCGCCGTACGCATTCCCGTGGGACTCGACGAGAACGGCATGCGGCCCGATCTGCTGGAGGCCGCGCTCGTGCAGCGACCGACCGTGATCGTGCTGCAGCCCCGCGCCCAAAACCCGACAGGCCGATCCCTGACGGTAGAACGCAGCAAAGAACTGGCCGCCGTGATTCGCCGCAGCCACCATGCGAGCGACGCGATAGTGATCGAAGACGACCACTCCGGCGCGATCACCACGGCACCCGACGTGAGCCTCGGCAGCTCGATTCCCGAGCAGGTGCTGCACATCCGCAGCTTTTCGAAATCGCATGGGCCCGACCTCCGCATCGCGGCGATCGGCGGGCCGGCAGAGCTCGTCGACCAGCTCGTCGCTCGCCGCATACTCGGCCCTGGGTGGACCTCCAGGATGCTGCAGGTGATGCTGCACGATTTGCTGACGGATGCGGCATCCGTCTCCGAGGTGAATGATGCGCGTCACGTCTACCGCGCCCGCCAGCGCAGGCTGTCTGAGGCGCTGGCCGCGCACGGTCTCGACCTCGCCCCGGCTGACGGCATCAACACCTGGATGCCTGTGGCCGATGAGCGCACCGCGATAGTGCAGCTGTCTGCGGCCGGAATCCGGGTCGCGGTCGGCACCCCCTTCCAGTCCGGCCAGCAGGGCGGGTTCGTGCGCGTCACGGCCGGGCTCGTGCGGGACGACTTCGACTCGGTTGCCGAGTCACTGGCATCCGCGTCTCGCGCCTAGCCTGCCGGCAGCGGCACGATGGCGGGGGCCGAGGCGAGAGCCCTGCGCACCACCTTGCCGCTCGCGTTGCGCGGAATGGTTTCGAGGAACGTCCACTCAACGGGCACCTTGAAACCGGCGAGACGTTCGCGGGTGAATGACCTCAGGTCTTCGGTGTCCGGCAGCGAAGACAGGTGCATCGGCCTGATGTAGGCCTTCACCGTCTCGCCGAGCCGGTCATCGGGAATGCCGACGACCACCGCCTCCTGCACTGCAGGATGCTCGCCGAGAACCCGTTCAACCTCGATGGGGTAGATGTTCTCCCCACCGCGAATGATCATGTCGCCCTTGCGACCGACGATGTGCAGCCTGCCGTTTTCGTCCATACGACCGAGATCGCCGCTCTCGCGCCATCCGCTCGCATTCACCACAACCATGTGCGGCGCCTTCGCCCAAATCTCACCGACGCCGCTCGAATCCGGTTCATGGATCATGACTTTGCCGCCCGGAACTGCCGTACCAACGCTGTCGAGCACCTCGACATGGCCGTCGGCCGCGTACCGGTGCTGTTCTGGCGAGAGGTACGCCATGGGGCTTCCCTCCGTCTGCCCGTACCAGGTGATGTATTCCACGTCAGGACGCTGCGCCATCATGCGCAGGATGGTCGCGGCACGGGACGCCGACGCTCCATACGACAGCATGCGCAGGGTTGGCAGTTCGAAGGCATCCGCGTTCATCAGCATCTCGACGACTGTCGCGATCGTGGCGACGTGGGTCACCTTGAGCGGCGTGAGTTTCTTCCACGCCTCGACGGTGAAGCTGGGGAACGATACGAGGGATGCATCCGACGCGAGTACAAGTGCGACGATGCCGAGCCCCGCGATGTGGTGAAGCGGCGAGGTCGCGGCGAACACGCTGGTCGTGTCGAGGTGATAGAGCCCGATCATGAGCCTCGCCCTGGCTGCGAGGGAACGCTGGCTGGTGAGCACAGCCTTGGGGTGCCCTGTTGTGCCTGAGGTGTGCAGGATGTAGCCGAGGGACTCGAGCCCTGCGCGCCATTCCACGGTCTCTGTACTACGCGCTAGTTCGTCGACGATCACCAGTTCGATGCCGCAGAGAGCGGCGGTCTCACGCCCCAGTGCTTCGCTCGATCGCGCGGCGAACAACAGCTTCACGTTCAGGGGCCCGACGATAGCGGCGAGCTCATGGGCGGTCATCCTGGTGCTGAGTGGCGCGAGCGGACGGTTCGTGGCTGAGCCGGCGAACAGGAAGGCCTGCGCGGTTGGCGAATCGGCCATGATCATTGCCACCGGCGAACCATCGGCGCTTCCCGCGGCATCGAGGAACTGCGACGCGCCAGCCGCGCGTTCGAGGAACTCCTGGCCGGTCCAGGCCTCCCCGTTCGAAGAAATCGTCATCACCCGCTCGCTGCCAGCGGTCATGGATTCGAGGATCATGGCGGACCACGTGCCTGTGGCGAGAGTCATCTAAGTGTCCCTGCTGTACGGCCCTCGCGGAGCTCTCCCTTGAGCGGCCCCCGGGCGGTACGAAGTTAGTCAAATGTTATGACTGTTTCGGTGCGGCAGACAACCTGGACGAAGTCGGCCGCTATCGCGTTACCAGGCCGGTCGCCAGGGACCAGATCGATGGGGGCAACAGTGCCGCGATGATCCTTCGGCTGCGGGGCGCGTAGGAGGCGATCATGCGCTGCACCGCCCGGAGGTCGTCGGCGAGTCCAGGGTAGGCTGCCCCGCTGGCGTCTTTCGCATAGCTCTCGATTTCGAGCGCGGCAACCATCCTCGCGAGGGACGGGTCATCTGCGAGCAGACCGTGCCCGACCAGCTGCATAGCCTCCCGCGGGGTCACCGTGTCTGGGACAGGTGCGCCGAGGTCCGCGGATGACTGCATCAGCTCGTTCCACGCGAGCGCGACCGGCGCAGTGCCGAGTCGCAGTCTTCGCAATCGCGCGGAGCGCTGCAGCAGCCGCACGAGCGCCGGAGCAAGCGCCAGCGCCAGCAGGACGAACAGGATGAGGAATGGCAGAACGCGCAGCCAGACGACTGCGGCTGAGGGGCCGCCGGAGTCCGCACCGCCCGTCGAGGCTGCGTCGTCGGACTGGGCGCCGTGGGGAGCTGCGGTTGGGGCGGCGGTGGCCGCGGTGGCCCCTGTGTCATCGTTGGTCGAGGGGATCGGTACATCCGGAGTGGTCTCGTCGGCGTACCCCGGCACGTCGCCGCGGGTTACCGTCGGCTCGAACCGGATCCAGCCGACGCCGGCGAAATACAGCTCGGGCCAGGCGTGCAGTTCCTTGGAGGTGACCTGGTAGCGGGTAGGTTCCTCGCCCTCGATGCGAGTGCCAGGCAGGAAGCCGACAGCCACCCGCGACGGGATACCCTCGACTCTCGCCATCATCGCCATGGCCGAAGCGAAGTGAATGCAGTATCCGGCTTTCGCGTCGAGGAACTTCGCAATGATCTGGCCACCAGTGCCGTCGTAGCCATCTTCGACCGGTGCGGACTCCGAGTATGTGAAGCCGCTGTTGCGGAAATAGGACTGGAGAGCGAGGGCCTTCTCGTAGTTGGTGCCGTCTGCGCCTGTCACCTGGTCAGCGGTCTGCCTGACGATCGTCGGCAGGTCGCGCGGAACTGAAACGAACCTGCCGAAACCTGCGGGCACCGTCGTTCCCGCGGCGAGAAGTTGCGCAGGCGTCGGCATGGCCACGATGGAAGTGGCGCGGTAGGTCTGCCCTGCAGCGCTGGTGGTGCGACTCGACACCGCGAGACCGTTCACATCCCAGGTCCAGCTGCCCTCGAGGCCGGTGACACCGGTGGACGGGTATGGCAGTGGCAGCCACGGACTGCTGAGCTGGCCGACCTCGATCGAGGTGCTGTGCGTCTCCCTCGCGACATCGGCGAGCAACCCTGGCGGGTCACCGATTGCAGACACTGTGTTTCGCTGCTCGACGCCAGGGGCATCGGGAGACCAGTCCGATCCCTTGAAATTGTCGATGCTCACGAGCCTCAGGTACTCGGATCGGCCGGACCGCAGAACCTCGGTGGCCTGCGGCGATCTCAGGTCCCTGCCACGCGACAGCACCGGATTTACCGTCGTGCTGAGTCCGCCACCGCCACCGCCACGTGCATCCGACTGCACAGGCGGAAGCACCGCGGGAAGCACCAGGGCCGCGACTATCACCAGCCCGCCAAGGCCGAACGCGAGGCGCACCTGGTCGCGCCGGCTGCCGATGCTGAGAAGAAAGAGGTAGACCGCGGCTGCACCAACGAAGACCAGCGGATCGCTGCTGCCCGTCGAGACAAACCCGGGCACTGCCAGCAGCACGAGCAGTGGAACTCCGGCGAGCGCCGGCGTCCTCGTGGTTATCGCGAGAAAGTCAGCGGTGATCGCGATTGCGCCGATGCCGATGCAGAGCAGGAACATGATGGCCGGCACCGCAATCGCGGGAATGGACTGCTCGTCGATCGACCTGCCAGCGAGTGCGAGAGTGCGCTGCCACGATTGCCAGGTTGCCGACGTCGGAATAATCCAGGCAAGGGCCGTCTTCGGGGCGAACACGGCTGTCACCGTCGCAATGAGTGCAGCGATCTGCAACACAGGCGCGGTCCATGCAGGCCAGCGGAGCGCGCGCGCTCCTGCGCCTATCCCCAGCAGCAGGATGCACAGCAGCGCAATCGCCCAGTACCAGCCAGCGCCCTCGAGCACCACGTGCAGGCCCGCGAGCCCGACCAGCAGGCCCGCGAGAATGGCGATGCTGGTAATCCAGTCCCGCCTGCGCCGTGGTCGCGCCGGCTGCCGCTGGGCCAGGTCAGGCCCGGCCATGTGCGGCCTCCTGCTCTGCGCCGACTGCCAGCCAGGCATCCTCGATGCTGTCGCTGTCGTACACGGGCACGCAGAGCCAGCCTGCCTCGCGCAATGGAGTCGCGAGCCGGTAAGCGCGGGTGTCGACGAGGAACACGACTGCCAGGTCGAACGACCGCCGCTGGGCCACCAGCCTCGCGATCACGTGCTCGTCTGCACTCGACAGCACCGCGAACACCGAACCCTGTGGGCGGTCTGAGCGCGCAGCCGAGCGCAGCAGCGAGAAGGCGTCGGCCCTGGCGTCGGTCAGCTGCAGCGACGCGAGACTTTCGAGAAAGCGACCGGGCTCATCCATGGAGTCGAGCTGCGGATGCCCTGTCTCGACCACCTCCACCTGGAAGCCGCGCGACGCGAGGTATGCCGCAAGCGATGCCACCAGGTCGATAGCCCACTCGAACGTGTCGCTCTCCGGCTCATCGATGGTTCCCCTGCCGCGGGAGTCCCTGTAGCTCGTGCGCAGGGTGTCGAGCACAATGCGGGCCTCAGCGTTGTTCTGCTGCTCCTCCTGGCGCACCATCAGTTCGCCCTTGTGGGCGCTGGCACGCCAGTGCACCCGTCGCATCGCGTCGCCGCGGCGATATTCGCGGGTCATGGTGTCGTCTTCGCCGCCGAAGGTGCGTCGGGTGGGCATCCTCGTCGGTCCTTCGTCGACCGCGAGTGCGACTGCGCCCTCCGGCAGGTCGATGAGTCCCGGCGTCACCACCAGCCGTTGTGTGCCTTCCGCAACGACTGCACTGTCGGCCAGGCCGAACGGGTCAGCGAAGTCCAGGATGAGGGGACCGATCTCGAAAACTCCTCGCCGGTACGGCCTGATCTCGTACGCCACCCGCGTTCTCGAGGTGGTTCGGCGATAGCCGCCTGCCGGCTGCAGGGCGCCAATCTCCTGCGGGTCTGTCACGTATGGTCGCCACGGCCAGGTGTCACGCCACCACGCTGCAGGGCTTGTCGATGGTGCGACGTTTGTCACGGTGAGCGCGACGGAGCTGGTCATTCCTGCAGCGACCACAGGCGGGGTGAACTCCCGGTCCGCCCTGTACGCTACCCTGCGAAACCGCACCCAGGCCAGCGCCAGCAGGGGAAGCAGGATGGCAAATCCAGCGAAGACCAGGAACTCGGGCCGCCCGGCAGCGTATGCCGCGATGCCTGAGATGGCACCGAGTGCAAGCACGATCCAGCCGCGCCTGGTCAGTCGTCCGACACGCTTCGGCGGGGTGCTCGCGCCGGAATGATTCACACCGCCGGGTGTCGAGCGGGATGGTGCCGGGCCAGCGGGCATCGGATCAGGCCGGGCCGTATGCGCCAACCGGCACTGGGGTGGCCGCCACGATTCGCAGCACCACATCGGCCACCAGCTGCGCGCTCGCCGTGCTCGCACTCGACGAGAAGCGGTTGGCGGCGATGAGGCGGTGGGCAAGCACGCGCACTGCCAGTGCGTCGATGTCGTCGGGCAGCACGAACTCCCTGCCCTCCATCGCGGCCCGTGCCTTGGCCGCACGCACGAGATGCAGTGTGGCCCTGGGACTGGCACCGATGCGCAGGTCAGCATCCGATCGGGTCGCCTGCACGAGGTTGACCGCGTACCGCTCGACCGAAGGCGAGACGAACACCTGTCGCACAGTCTCGATCATGCGGATGAGGTCAGGAGTGCCGACCACCGGCTCGACGAGGTCGAGCGGGCTGGTGCTTTCACGGTTATGCAGCATGGCCAGCTCGGCCAGTTCATCTGGATAGCCCATCGAGATGCGTGCCATGAACCTGTCGCGCTGGGCTTCTGGCAGCGGGTACGTGCCCTCCATCTCGACAGGGTTTTGCGTGGCGATGACGGTGAACGGGGACGCGAGCACCGAGGTGACGCCGTCGACTGTCACCTGGCCCTCCTCCATGCTTTCGAGCAGTGCTGACTGGGTCTTCGGGCTTGCACGGTTGATCTCGTCGCCGATGACGATGTTCGCGAAAACCGGACCGGGTTTGAACTCGAATTCACCGAGAGCCTGGTCGTAGATCGAGACACCGGTTATGTCTGATGGCA
>JAODLU010000090.1 GCA_025464125.1 Microbacteriaceae bacterium
CTCGGCCAGCTCATGCAGACCCTCACGATTGCGAGCCAGAACTCGGTAGGACCGCGCGATATCGGGGTTGCGACATCGTCATCCACGTTCTTCCGCCAGGTCGGTGGAACGCTCGGTGTCGCAGTGATCTTCTCCGTCGTCTTCAGTGTGGTCGGCGGATTCATCAAGTCGTCGTTCTCCGACAAGAGCGTGCTTCGCTCAGCGATCAACGCGGCGCTGACCCCGTCGATCGCGAACGCCCCGCAGAACAAGGGCATCATGTCAAAGATCTACGACGCCATCGTCGGGCCGATCAAGCAGGGGTTGCCATCGAGCGTCGACCTGTCGGATGCCACGGCTCGCCGCCAGGTGGTCGACAGTGTCATGGCCAAGCTGCCGGCTGGTGGCACCGGGGGCAGTTCTGCGTCAACCTCGCTGGACGCCAACACCTCGTTCCTCACCGGCGCCAATCACGCCCTGGCTGCCCCGTTCCTCAACGGGTTCTCCGAGGCCATGGTGCGCGGGTTCTGGGTGAGCCTCGGCGTCGTCGCCCTGGCCTTCGTGCTCAGCTTCTTCCTGAAGGCGACACCGTTGCGCCAGAAGTCGGCCATGCAGGAGGTGGCGGATGCCGATGCGGCAATCCTCGCCACCAAAGCAGCCGAGATGATGGGCGCACCGCTCGAGCCGGTGTCGGCTACCGGGTCGAACCCTGTCGTCGAGGCTGATCCGCCGAAGAAGTAGCGGGCCTACATCGCCTTCACCTGCCAGACCGAGAAGTCTTCGACGTAGGCCATGGTCGGCTGCAGTGCATCTTTCTGGCGGAACGTCTTCATGCCGCCCGCACCCAGCAACCGTGAGCACGATGGTGGTAATCCAGAGTGCGATCGTCAGATGAGATCCTCGTTCCATTGGTTACGATGACGGGCTATTGCGGGCTGAGCCAGATGGGGGTGGACTGGGAGCGGCACCCGAGGAGGACACGCTCATGACAGCACCGCAGATCTATCGCATATATATCAAAGCAACCCCCGAAGCCATCTGGGATGCGATCACGCGTCCCGACATCACCGAGAAATACTTTTACGGGTCGCGGGTCGAGACGACAGCTGAGGTCGGCACTCCCATTCGGTACCACTCTCCGGAAGGAGAACTGTGGGGGGACGAGGTCGTGCTGGAATCGGATGCTGCCCATCGGCTTGTCACCGGGTGGCGCTCGCTCTACGACCCGGATCTCGTCGACGAACCGTCCAGTCGTGTCACGTGGCAAATCGAGGAACTCGACGGCTACAGCCTGCTCACCCTCGTGCACGACAAGCTCGAGGCGTCGCCGAAGACCGCAGCACGCGTGGAGGGCACCGGCTGGATGATGGTGCTCAGCGGCTTGAAGTCCGTGCTCGAAACCGGCACAGGGCTGGACGGCTGAGCGCCAGGTCAGGCGAAGGGAACGCCAGCTGAGTCGAGCCGTGCGCGGATGACGCCGACCGCTTCCGGGCTTCGATCAACAAGTACGAACCGCCTGCCGAGTGCCGCAGCGACGACGCCGGTCGTGCCGGAACCCGCGAAGAAATCGAGCACCCAGTCGCCCTCGCGCGACGATGCCTGCACGATCCTGCGAAGGATGCCCTCCGGCTTCTGCGTCGGGTAGCCCGTCTTCTCGCGGCCAGTGGGGGAGACGATCGTGTGCCACCAGACATCCGTCGGCAACTTGCCTCGAGCGACCTTCTCCGGCGTCACAAGCCCCGGCGCCATGTATGGCTCACGGTCTACGGTCTCTGAGTCGAACCAGTACTTTTTCGGGTCTTTCACGTAGACGAGGATCGTGTCGTGCTTGGTGGGCCAGCGGTTCTTCGACTTTGCTCCGTAGTCGTATGCCCAAATGATCTCGTTGAGAAAGCACTCCCGCCCGAAGAGCGCGTCGAGCAGCACCTTCGCGTAGTGCGCCTCTCGATAGTCAAGGTGCAGGTAGAGAGTGCCATCGGCCGCGAGCAGGCGCCACGCCTCGACGATGCGGGGCTCCAGAAACCCCCAGTAGTCCTCGAATGTGTCGTCGTAGCTCATCAGGTCGCCCTTGATGCGGTCGTAAAGCTGACCCTTGAATCCGGTGATCGCGCCAGTTGCAGACCGCACACTGGTCGTGCCCTGCCTGGCCTGGCTGCGCCCGGTGTTGAACGGCGGGTCGAGGTAAATGAGAGTGAATGCCCCGTCTGGCAGCTTCTCGATCGCGGCCAGGTTGTCGTCCAGGATCACGCGGTTCGGTGAGTCAGGCGTCCACGCTTCTGGATACGCGGGCTCGGGCATGCACCATTGTCCCATCGCGGGCAAGCGACAAAGCGCGCGCCCAGCCAGCGCTGCAGCTCTAGCTGTCCTGCTTTCGCACGCGCGCGAGGTCGATGGTGACCTGGCCCTCGTAGATGCCCTTATCGCCGTCGCCGGCAACAGGCGCAGGGGCCGGAAGGATCGTCTGGCGGTCCATTTCGAGGGCGGCTTCATGCCTGCTCGGGGCGAACACTTCGTCGCCGATTCCCATCAGCCCGGCGCCGTTACTCGCGCTGGAGGCGTTGCCACGACCGGACAGGTCGATCCAGCGGAACCGCTGGGCGAGGTAGCCGAGGACGGCGATGCCCACTACAACGCCCCCGAATATCCACCAGTTCATTGCTTAAGCGTAAGCGAATTTGTCCCCCGAACGGGGAGAATCACTGGACGGCCCTGCTGTTCGATGATCTCGACCCGCAACCCGTACACCTCAGAGACACGCTCAGCGGTCAGCACCTCTCGCGCAGGACCCTGGGCAACCAACCTGCCTTCCGAGAGCCGCGCCACCCTGTCTGCCCACGCGCCAGCGAGCGACAGGTCGTGCAGCACGACCACCACGGCTGCACCCGCCGTCGCCAGTTCGCGGGCGTTGCGCATCACATCCTCCTGGTGACGAAGGTCGAGCGATGCGGTCGGCTCATCGAGCAAAACCGTGCGCGCCTGCTGCGCCAACACTCGCGCAAGCGACACTCTGGCCTTCTCGCCGCCAGACAGTGCCGTGTAGTGACGTGCATCCAGTCCGGTGACATCCGTGGCGGCCATCGCGTCTTCTATCGCGGCCTCATCGCCGTCGGCCTGGGGAGTGCGCTCCCAGGGGCTTCGCCCCATTTCGACCACCTGCCGCACGAGAAACGAGAAGCTGACCGCGTTCTGCTGTGTGAGCACGCTGCGAAGACGGGCGAGCTCCAGCTGGTGCAGTTGCCGGATGTCGCGGCCATCGATCGTCACGGTGCCGAGCTCGGGGCGCAGGTCGCCCGCCAGCACGGCGAGCAGGGTGGATTTGCCCGCTCCGTTTGGTCCGACCAGTGCGAGCACCTCGCCCTCCTGCACATCGAGGCTGACCGATTCGAGCACGCGGGTTCCGCCGAGGCTCGCCGCGACATGTTTCACGCTGATGGTGGTCACGCCCACCCTCCGCTCTGCCTGCGGGCGCGAAAGAGCAGCCAGAAGAAGAACGGGCCACCGATGAGGGAGGTGAGCATGCCGATCGGGAGGTCGGCCCCTGGCACGATGGTGCGCGCGCCGAGATCGGCGAAGATCATGAGCGCCCCGCCGCCGAATGCGCTCGCCAGGATGAGCGGGCGATGTGACGGCCCGATCGCCAGCCTGATGATGTGCGGCACCACGAGCCCAACGAACGCGATGATGCCGCAGAACGCGACAGCTGCCCCGGTGAGAAGCGCGACGAGCACGATGGAGCCGATGCGCAGTGCCTCGACGTTGACCCCGAGATGGCGGGCAGATCGCTCCCCGAGCGCCAGCAGGTCGTAGCGGCGCCCGAGCAGGCAGGCGACGATCGTGCCAACGATTGCGACGCCAACGACAATCGCCACCTCGCCCCAGCGTGAGCCGTTGAGCGAGCCCAGCTGCCAGAAGATGAGCTGCTCACGGCTGGCCGTGTTGCCGACGAACAGCAGTAGTGCGAGCCCCGCGCCGCCGAACGCGTTGACGGCGATGCCCGTCAGCAGCAGGGTCACGACCTCGGTTCGCCCATTCGCGCGGGAGACGAAGTAGACGATCAGCGTCGCTAGCAGACCGCCAGCAAAAGCAAGCACCGCAGTGCTCCAGCCGCCAAGGAAACTGAGCCCGAGCACGATGCCGATGGCTGCGCCGAGCGCCGCACCCGATGACACCCCCACCACCCCGGGCTCCGCCAGTGGATTGCCGAAGATGGCCTGCATCACAGCGCCGGCCACGGCAAGCGCTGCGCCTACCGCGAGTCCCATGACTATGCGCGGAAAGCGCACCACCCAGAGCGTCGACTCGATGATCGGGTCATGCGGTGCCCAGCTGTTCTGAATGCCCGCCGCGCGCAGGATCGATCCGATGACCTCTGCCGGGGTGACGGGCAGCTGTCCGACGAGGGCAGAGAGAATCACACCAGCCACGAGCACTACTGCGAGGCCGATGGCAAGAGCTGCGCCTCTCACGGGACCCGGTACAGCCATTCCTCAGTGCCGAACTTCTCGGCGACCAGGGCTTCAGCCATGGCAAGCTCTTCGGGAGTCACGTCATCTGCGGTTGCACCATAGAGGCCGGTGAACGTGGCCTCCATGCGCTCGATGATCTCCTTGCGGGAGAGCCCGGTCTGGCTGCGCAGCGGGTCGACACGCTTGTTCGCGCTCTTCGTTCCCTTGTCGCTCATCTTCTCGCGACCGATGCGCAGCACCTCGACCATGCGGTCACCGTCCATGTCGTAGCTCATGGTCACGTGGTGCAGCACCGCGCCGTTGCCGAGTCGCTTCTGCGCTGCGCCGCCGATTTTGCCGGTCGGGCTGGTGATGTCATTGAGTGGCTGGTAGCTGGCGTCGATGCCGAGCGACTTGAGCGCAACGATCACCCACTCGTCGAGGAACGCGTACGAGTCGGCGAAGGTCATGCCGTGCACCAGGTCGCCCGGCGCGTAGATCGAGTATGTGATGACAGCTCCGGCATCCATGAACATGGCACCGCCACCGCTGATGCGGCGCGTCACCTGGAAGCCGTACTTCTTGGCATTCTCGAGGTCGACTTCGTTCTTCACCGACTGGAAACTGCCGATAACTACCCCTGGCTCGTTCCACTCCCAGATGCGCAGGGTCGGCTTGCGGCGCCCCGCCCCAACCTCATCGGCCAGCACCTGGTCGAGCGCCATCTGCACGACTGGCGGGTAGGCGGCGCCGTGGATGAGCTGCCAGTCGTAGTCCTTCCACGTCGTGGCGCGCGAGAGGGAGCGGCGGATGGCTACCGCGACGGATTCTGGCGTGAAACCGAGAAGGGTGGCATCCGCTGGCAGGGCGGCGTGAATGGCGGCAGCGATCGTGGCAGCATCGCTCGTCTCCGGCAGGCCATTCACGGCTGCGTCGATGCTGGCGAGCGCGGAATCCGGCTCGAGAAAGAAATCGCCGGCGAGCCTGAAATTCTCGATGGTTCCGTTGGTGATGTCGAGGTCGACGACCACGAGCTTGCCGCCGGGAACCTTGTATTCGCCGTGCATTGTGACGCCTCTCGAGAGCGGTTGTTAGGTAAGCCTAAGCCGCTTTCGAAACAAGGTGCTCGGTGAGCCAGGCGATGGTGTCTTCTGTCACTTCTTCGCGGTTGGTCTCGTTGAACACTTCGTGCCGGGCATCCGTGTAGATGATCAGTTTCACATCGGAGAGTTTCGAGCGCTTCAGGTAGGAGTCAGCGAGCAGTTCTGCGCTTTTCGGGCCACCAAGCGAATCTTCGCTGCCTATCTGGATGAGCACCGGGATGTCGCGTACCAGGTCTTTCGCGGGCCGCCCGAGAAGTCGCAGCCCATCCATGGCCCCGAAGAGTTTCGCGGCACTCGCCTTCAGGGTGAGCGGGTCAGCGAGGAACGCGCGACCGACATTCTCGTCGCGACTGAGCCACTCGTAGCCTGTGCCCCCATCGATATGGTGGCGCTTCGCCAGGTCACCGCTGTTCATGTGCAGCAGTGTGCGGTACGCGGTGCCGGTGAGCACGAGCGCGTCGTACTCGTCCGAGTGTTTGTTGACGATCATCTGCGCCATCAGCGAGCCCCAGCTGTGGCCGAGCAGTGCCAGGTGCAGCGTGGGATTCTCCGACCGGATGATCGTGGTCAGCTGGCGGATCGACTCGACTGTCGACCGCAGGCCGCCGACACCGAGCGTACAGAGTTTGGAGTGATCCCCGGCCCACTGCTGGAGCCCGGTCTGGCCGTGACCCCGGTGGTCGTCTGCATACACCGTGAATCCGGCCTGGACGAAGTGCTGGGCAAGCTCCTCGTAGCGGGTGGCGTACTCGCCGAGCCCGTGCAGCAGTTGCACGACACCCTTCGGCGTTGGGGCCTTCCACTGGTAGAAGTGGATCGTGACACCGTCGGCGTCGACGTAGGTGCGTTCCTGGCGTGCGGCGGTGTAACGCATCGGGCCTCCTTGCTCGTAGCGGCAAGTGTATTGGGGCACATCGGTATGGATCGAGTTTTCATTAGCTAAGCTAATGAACATGACTCCCACCGGCTCGAGCGACGAACAGGACCTTCGCCTGTCCATCCAGCGGCTTGCCCGCCGCCTCCGGTCGATGCAGGCCGACGAAGCGGTCACCGAAGGGCAGCGGTTGGTGCTCTTCGCCCTGTCGACGCTCGGCCCTCAAACACTCGGCTCACTGAGCGAACACGAGCGCGTCACCCCGCCGAGCATGAACCGCACAGTCAATGCACTGGTCGCCGCAGGGCTCGTCACGCGCAGGACAGCGACCGACGACGCCCGCAAGGTGACGCTCGACCTCTCAGGGGCTGGCGTCGCGTTCATCGACGAGACCCGGCGCAGGCGCGACGCATGGTTCACGACCAGCCTCGCCGAGCTCAGTGCCGAGCAGCGCGCGGTGCTCGATCAGGCCGCGCCCATTTTGAAGGAGCTTGCCGACCAGTGAGGCAGCCAGCGTGAGTTCAATGTTCCGCTCGCTCAGCGGCTACAACTACAGGGTCTGGTCAGCAGGCGCGATCGTGTCGAACGTGGGCACCTGGATGCAGCGCACCGCCCAGGACTGGATCGTGCTGACCCAGCTGACCCACCACGATGCAACAGCCCTCGGCGTGGTCATGGCGCTGCAGTTCGGACCGCAGCTGCTTCTGCTGCCGTTGAGCGGCCTCGTCGCCGACCGGTTCGACCAGCGCAAAGTG
>JAODLU010000113.1 GCA_025464125.1 Microbacteriaceae bacterium
ACCAGTCGACCATGACCGATGAGCCATGGAACGACATCATGCGCGAGTGGCTCGCGCTCGGGGCATCCGAAGATGCGGCCGAGGGCGCCATGGCCTTCGTGGAGAAGCGCGCCCCTGTGTGGAAGGCTCGCTAAGCCCAGTGCGGCTGGCCTGGCGTTCCCTAGTCGGTGCGCCCGACGAAGCCTGAGGCCATGCGGTCGATGAGCTCGATGCTTTCGGCCGGGTGGTCGAGAATCACGTGGTGGTGTGCGCCAGGCACCTCGGCCAGCTCGACGAGGCTCGGCATGAACCCGGGGATCAATTCCAGCGCCCCGCCGCCGACTATGGCGCTTTCGCTGCCGTAGACGAACCCGATTGGCGCCGTCACGTTCGCGGCGAACTTCGGAACGCTGGCCATCAGGAACCGGCCGAGCGCCTGCGGGTCGGACTTCCAGCTCCACTGGTCGCCGACCTGGGCGAGCACGTTGTCACGAATCGGCGCGATGGCTTCCTCAGCAACCGGGGGCTGAGGGGGCAGCAGCTTGAAGCGGGCGCGCGCAGGCTCAGGATCGCTGAAGAACTTTCGGTCGGAGCCCAAAAATTTAGCTGCCATCTCGGCATCCTGTTCAGGTGTTCCGCTGTTCGTGTCGATCAACACGAGACCCGCGAAGGCGTCGGGGCGCATGCTCGCGGCGGCAAGCCCGATGCGGCCGCCCATGCTGTGGCCGACGAAGACAGGATGCTCCGCGCCCACGGCGTCGATCACCGCGAGCACCTCTGCAGCCCACCGCTCCGGCGTGTAGTCGCTTCGCGTTGCGCGGTGCCCGCTGTCGCCGTGGCCGCTGAGATCGATCACGATCAGCCTCCAGCGCGTTTCGAGGGCCGGAGCCACAAGATGCCACCACTGGTGGAAACCGCCGCTGCCGTGCACGAGCACCATGTCTGGCCCCGTGCCGCTGACGCCATAAGCGATGGGCACCCCGTCGACGATCACGTTGGACGTGAACACTGCCTGCATATCTGGTTCCTCCGGCTGTGTGGCGCACATGACGACGCCCGACCGAACTGGGTCCGGCCGGGCGTCACCACACGGGTGTTACTTGTTCGCGCGTGCTTCGATGGCTTCGATCAGCTGCGGCACGACGGTGAAGACGTCGCCGACGATTCCGAAGTCTGCGATCTCGAAGATCGGGGCTTCTGCATCTTTGTTGATGGCCACGATCGTCTTGGCTGTCTGCATACCTGCTCGGTGCTGGATGGCGCCCGAGATGCCAAGGGCGATGTACAGCTGCGGCGCGACAGTGATTCCGGTCTGGCCAACCTGGTAGGAGTAGGGCACGAAGCCGGCGTCGACAGCCGCGCGCGAGGCACCGACAGCTGCACCGAGTGAGTCGGCGAGCTGCTCGACGAGCACGAACTTCTCCTGCGACTGCAGGCCGCGTCCGCCCGAGACCACCTTGACGGCACCGCGGAGCTCCGGGCGCCCACCGATCGACTTCGACTCTTCGATGGAATCGATGGTCGCCGAGGTGGCGGCGTCTACGGTGACGGGATTCGTCGTGACGCTTGCGGTGACGGCATCCGCCCGCGCTTCGATCGCGCCCTGGCGAATGGTGGCGACGAGCGTGCCGCCCTCGACAGTTGACTCGACCTGGTACGCGCCGCCGAAGACCGAGTGGATGGCGACGATCTTGTCACCGTCGAGCGTGAAGTCGACCGCGTCGACCGCGAGGCCGGTCTCGAGACGCACGGCGAGGCGTGCTGCCACGTCGCGGCTCTCGATGGAGTTGGACAGCAGGATGGCCGCTGGCTCGAGCGCTGCAGCGGCTGCGACGAGCGCCTCGAGCTGCGGTCCGCCGAGAAGGCTGTTCGCCTGGTCGGTTTCGGCGACGAAGACCTGTGCGGCTCCGAGGGCGCCGAGGTCGGCGGCGATGGCAGCACCCGCACCGGGTGCGACGGCGATGACGGCGACCGCGGTGCCCAGCTGGGCTGCGGCACCGAGCAGGCCGGCGGCGGTGTTGCGCACCTCGCCGGTGCTTGAAACCTCTATGAGGGCGAGGATGTTCGACATTGTGATATCTCCCTTAGAGCAGACGGTTGGATGCGAGGAAATCGGCGAGCTCGACGCCCGCGTTTCCTTCATCGACGATTTTGGTGCCGGCGGCGCGCGCTGCGCGGGCGACAGTGGTGAGCACGACGGACCTGCCGCCGGCCAGTTCGAGCCCGAGGTCGCCGACCGTGATGGTCTCGAGGGGCTTCTTCTTCGCAGACATGATGCCCTTGAAGTTCGGGAAGCGCGGCTCGGCCGAAGCCTCGGTCACTGAGATGACGGCGGGAAGTGCCGCATGAATTTCGAGCGTGCCGTTCTCTGTTCCGCGCTGGCCCTTGACCGAGTCCGACGTGATGTCGATCGTGTTGAGGAACGTGAGGTGGGGCACTCCAAGGCGCTCGGCCACGGCCGCCGCGATGACTCCGCCCCGGCCATCCGTCGCCTCGTTGCCGGCAACGACCAGGTCGTAGCCCGCGCGGGTGATGGCTGAACCGAGCACTGCGGAGGTCCAGTTCACGTCTGCACCCACGAGCTGCTCGTCGAGCACGTGCACCGCCGAGTCGGCGCCCATGGCGAGGCCCTTACGCAGCACGTCGGTTGCTGAAGCCGGGCCCATGGTCATGACTACGACCTCGGCGTCTTTGTTACCGTCTTTGTAACTGAGAGCGACCTCGATGGCGCGCTCGTCGATCTCATCGATGACCAGCTCGCTCGCGCCGCGGTCCTGCCAGCCGGTGGTGGTGTCGAGCTTGCGGTCGCCCCAGGTGTCTGGCACCTGCTTTACGAGCACGATGATCTTCATTGATTACTCCTTCATTACGTCCGTGTCTCGCACGGCGCGGTTCATGGGGCGGCATACCGCATAACGGCGCCTGCCATACACTCCTGCTTACCATCACGGGGCGGCATCCGCACATCCGTGCGGCGAGTTTTCAGCCTCGTGGGGCCTGCAGTTCTGCCATCTGGCCGTCACTCGGCCACATCGCTCCAGCGAACTTTACCCGCCCAAGCGCCAATCGTGTGTATCAGTAAGCTATTTGTTACTGGGGTAGCGTGATATTTCGCCAATCGACGTGCGTCGGCGGTGTCCACCAACCAGTTCGCGCAGGAGTGTCATGAGTACCGAGACAGCCACCAAATCCGAGACAGTCCTGCTGCGCCGCGAGGGCGCGATCGCCTGGATTACCCTCAACCGACCAGACTCTGCCAACGCGATCAACGCGGAGATGGTGGATGCGCTTCGCGAGATCGCACTCGACCTCGTCGCTGACGACGGCTGCTCGGTAGTAGTGTTCCAGGCCGCCGGCCGACTCTTCTGTGGCGGCGGTGACGTCGCGGCCGTGCACGGCGCGGCGGATCCGGCTGGTTACCTCGCACATCTCGCGCTGACCCTGCACGACGCCGTGGAGGCCTTCCACAACTCGAACATCGTTGTTGTCGCAGCAGTGCAGGGCACTGCGGCCGTCGGCGGTTTTTCGCTCGTGTTGAACGCCGATCTCGTGATCGCCAGCGAGAAGGCCAAGTTCGTCGCGGCATACACCGGGATCGGTTTCTCGCCGGACACTGGCATGTCATATCTTCTTCCGCGCGTTATCGGCCCGCGCCGTGCGAATGAGATGTTCTACCTCGGCAAGGTCGTCGATGCTGCGACCGCACTCGACTGGGGCATCGCCAATGAGGTTGTCGCCGAGGACGCGCTCGTCGGAAGAGTCGCGGAGATCGCCGCGGCTCTCGCGGCCGGCCCGACCCCAGCGCTCGCCCAGACCAAGAGGCTGATGCGCGAGGGATCAGAGCGTGGCTACCACGAGCACCTCGCAGATGAGGCGAAGACGATCGTGGAGATGATGAAGACGCCGGAGTCGCAGCAGCTGCTCGGAGCCTTCGCGAATAAGGGCAAGTAGCACTGTAAGACAGTACGTTGTAGCCGCCCAGCGTACTGTCGGGCGAAAAACTGTCCTAGAATTGAGCAGGAATTAGGAGATCACCATGCCCACTGCTGTCATCGTCGACGTCATCCGCACCGCCTCAGGCAAGGGAAAGCCGGGGGGCTCCCTCTCGGGAATCCACCCGACAGACCTGATGGGCCACGTGCTGGCATCCATACTCGAGCGCAACGGGCTCGACTCGACACAGATTGATGACGTGCTTCTCGGCTGCGTCAGCCAGGTCGGCGACCAAAGCACGAACGTTGCCCGCAATTCGGTGCTGGCCGCAGGGTTCGCCGAGACGGTGCCAGCAGTCACCATCGATCGCCAGTGCGGTTCAAGCCAGCAAGCCACGGCATTCGCAGCGCAGGGCGTAATCGCCGGTGCATACGACATCGTGATCGCCGGTGGTGTCGAACTGATGAGCCGCGTGCCCCTCGGCTCGGCTGCAGCAGGTGGAACTCCGAACGGGTCCCGCATCCACGCCCGTTACCCGGAGGGTCTCGTCAACCAGGGTGTCTCTGCAGAGCTCATCGCCGCCAAGTGGGGCTTCGACCGCGAGACCCTCGACGCATTCGCTGCCGAGTCGCACCGCCGTGCGGCTCAGGCAGGCTCCGATGGTTCATTCGCGAACGAGATCCTGCCGGTCGACGTGACGGCACAGGATGGCTCGGTCGCAAGCTTCACGACTGATGAGACAGTCCGCGCATCCACGACCGCGGAAGGCCTCGCTGGCCTCAAGCCCGCCTTCTACACCGACGAGTACGCCGCGCGGTTCCCACAGGTCGACTGGTCCATCACCCCGGGTAACTCGTCGCCACTGACCGACGGTGCGTCCGCCACCCTGATCATGAGCGAAGAGAAAGCGAAGGAACTCGGCCTCACCCCGCGTGCGCGCTTCCACAGCTTCGCAGTGGTCGGCGATGACCCGCTGTACATGCTCACCGGCCCGATTCCCGCGACCCACCGCATCCTGCAGCGCTCGGGCCTGTCGTTCTCCGACCTCGACGTCTACGAGGTGAACGAGGCCTTTGCTTCGGTGCCGCTCGCCTGGGCCCACGAGTTCGACGCCGACCCGGCGAAGCTCAACCCGCGCGGTGGCGCGATCGCCCTGGGGCATGCGCTCGGGTCATCTGGCACCCGCCTTCTCGGCACCATGCTGAACTACCTCGAGGCAACCGGCGGCCGCTACGGCCTGCAGACGATGTGCGAGGGCGGCGGCATGGCCAACGCCACCATCATCGAGCGGCTGTAGGCCTGCTGGC
>JAODLU010000159.1 GCA_025464125.1 Microbacteriaceae bacterium
GGAGTGGGGCCACGCAAATGTGCGGGCGAACTGCCTTGCTCCCGGCCTGATCCGCACTGACTTCTCGAAGGCGGTCTGGGACGATTCCGACGGCAACGGGTCGGTGGTGCAGGCTCTCGCGGCGAACCCGTTGAAGCGCATGGGAGAGCCGGATGACGTGGCCGGGGCCGCGATCTGGCTTGCCTCGGCAGCCGGTTCTTACATCACCGGCCAGACCATCGCGATCGACGGGGGCAAGCTGATCGGCAGGGTCGCGGCATGACCCAGGCGGTCGCGCTGCCCGATGTAGACCAGCAGCCCCTGCAGGCCTACCTCGCCGAGCACCTGGGTTACATCGGCACACCGACCGTCACCCGCTTTGCGAACGGGCACTCGAACCCGACATACCTGCTGGCTTACGCAGACAGGCAGGTGGTTGTGCGATCACAGCCGCCAGGGCCGAAGCTGCCGAAAGCGCACGCCGTCGATCGCGAGTTCGCCATCCAGCAGAGCCTCGGCGACACCTCCGCCCCAGTGCCGGCCATGCTCCACATGTGCACTGACCCGTCTATCACGGGGGGCATGTTCTATGTCATGGAATACATGCCGGGCAGGGTCATGAATGACCCCATGCTGCAGCAAATCGCTGCCCCCGACCGTGCACCGCTCTGGTTCGCGATGGCAGACTCCCTTGCCGTGCTCCACTCGATCGAGCCAGATGAGGATGCCTTTGGCCCGCGTCGCGCTGATTCCAGCTATTTCGCCCGCCAGACGTCCCGCTGGACGAAGAATTACCTCGCCTCAGATCTCGAGCAGTGCGATGCCATGGATGAGGTCGCTGCCTGGCTGGCAGCGCAGCCGCAGCCCACCGGCCTGGTGCGCATCAGTCACGGGGATTTCCGCCTGGGCAACCTTGTTTTCGACGAGGAACTGCCGGTGGTGCGGGCGATCCTCGACTGGGAACTGGCCACGACCGGCGACCCGTGCGCAGACCTCGCATACAGCTGCCTGCCCTACTACTTTCCGATGGGTTCAGGGCGGGGCTTCGGCGGCGTCGAGCCTGCCGAGCTCGGGCTTCCGGCCAGGGACGCCTATGTAGAGCGTTACCTCGCGGCGGGCGGGGTGGCGGACGCCGCGCAACTCGACCTCTTCGTGGTGCTCTCGATGTTCCGGAGTGCCGCAATCCTGGCAGGCATCCAGCGTCGCGCGATCGACGGCAACGCGTCGAACGAGCACGCGGTCGAGAGCGGTGCGCGCTACCGATCGGTGGCCGAACTCGCCCGCGACCTGGCGAACGGCATCGGGTCGTGAGCGTGCACACGGCCGACTGGGCCACGATGACCATCGCCGAAGCGCAGGCGCAGCTTGTCGCACCCGGCGAGCGCTTCGAGATGGAATCCGTCGATATCGGCGGAGTGCCTACCCGAGCGTGGAAGAACGGGCCGAAAACCCTCGTCGACATCCTGCGGCAGGGGCGCACCTTCGGCGATCTCGACTTCATTGTCTACAACGCGCAGCGGGTGACCTTCGACGCTTTCCACCGGGCGACAGCCCACGCGGCTGCCGGGCTCATCGAAATCGGCGTAAAGCCCGGCGACAGGGTGGCAATCGCCATGAGCAACCGGCCGGAGTGGTGCGCGGCGTTCATGGCGGCAGTGGCCGTCGGTGCGATCGCGGTTCCGTTGAACGGGTGGTGGACAGGCCCGGAACTCGCATACGCGCTGAAGGACTCCGGCAGCTCGGTGCTCATCGCCGACGGACCGCGGATGCAACGCCTCGCCGACATCGACCTGGCAGGTGTCGCGTTGGTTCTCGTCGACGACTCGCCACTCGGGCTGCAGTTCTCGGCCTGGACCACACCCGTCGAGCACTGGGGTGCACTGCCAGACCTCGAGTTGCCAGGCATCCCGATCCTGCCAGAGGACCGCGCCACCATCTTCTACACGTCGGGCACGACCGGCAGCCCGAAGGGCGTGCTCGGCAGCCACCGCAGCGCTGCCACTATCGTTCTCGCCTCGGCCAATTCCGGTGAACGGCTCCGGCGGCGCGGCGGTCACGTGCCAGCACCGACGGGCCAGCGCAAACAGCTGCTCGCGGTGCCGCTGTTCCACGTCACCGGGTGCATCTCCCGGCTGCTGCCAGCACTCGCCGGCGGCTCGATGCTGGCCATGATGCATCGCTGGGATGCACAGAAGGCCGTCGACCTCATTCGTCGGGAGGGCATCCAGGCGACCGGCGGCGTTCCCACCATCGCGCTGCAGCTGCTCGACACCGTCGAAGCCGAGCACGAGCCACTGCCATCGATGCAGAGCCTGTCATTCGGCGGGGCCGCAGCCCCCGCAGCCCTCGTCGAACGGATGGCTCGGGTACTGCCGGGCGTCGTGCCCGGCTGCGGGTTCGGCATGAAAGAGGCCGCGTCCATGATCACGCATCACCAGGGCGAGGAATACGTGGAGGCGCCTGACTCGTGTGGTCCGCCCGTCGCTGTGTGCGACATCCGGGTAGTGGATGAAACCGGAGCGGTACTCGCCACTAACGCGATCGGCGAGCTCTCTGTTCGCGGCCCCAATGTGTTCATCGGGTACTGGAACCGCGAGGAATCGACTGCCGAAGTGCTCGGCGGCGGCTGGGTGCGTACGGGAGACCTTGCGCGCATCGATGAGGCTGGCCGCTGTTTCATCGTCGACCGCATCAAGGATGTGGTGATCCGGGGCGGTGAGAACATCTACTGCGCCGAGATAGAGGGTGTGATCGCAGAGATTCCAGGTGTCATCGAGGTTGCTGTGTTCGGCGTTCCGCACGCCACGCTCGGCGAGGTTCCGATGGCTGCAGTCCAGGCACACGAGGGCGGCGTCGACGAAGCGGCCATCCTCGAGTTCGTGCGCGCGCGAATCGCCGCGTTCAAGGTGCCAGCGCGGGTTATCGTCTCGAGCGAGGAACTTCCCCACAACGCAGCTGGCAAGGTCATCAAGTCCGACCTGCGAATGGCGCACGCCGAAGGTTAGGGAAGTTCGTTCGCTAGGCGCCAGGGGTCCGCATGGGGTCGGATTGATCGAGTTGGGCGAGCCCCTCATACAGCAGATGCTCCGGCAGGGCGGCGAACATTTCACGTT
>JAODLU010000190.1 GCA_025464125.1 Microbacteriaceae bacterium
GGTGGCAAACGGATAGTTTGCCGCCAGCACCTGGTTCTTGGTCAGCGCGTTGAACAGGGTGGACTTGCCAACATTGGGCAGGCCGACGATCGCAATAGTGAGAGCCACGGGGGTCTACTGTACCGGCGCCACCCCTCCCGGCCTGTGCGCGGCAAAGAGTGTACTGATTGGCTCCTGCTCGATAGGATCGGCAAATGAGCAGCACGACGGCCAATGAGGGCCGCACGAGCGGGCGGGCGCCATATCCATACCTGACCGACCTCCTCCGGAAGGCCTCTGACGACTCGCCAAACGCCCCTGCGGCCCACACCCACGACGGCCGAACACTTACCTACCGCAGGCTCGAGCGCGCGGTCAACGCAGTGGCAGCCCAGTTGGCGGATGCCGGGCTGAAGCCCCGAGACAGGGTCTACCTGTCGCTCGGCAACGGGATCGAATACGTGATCATCGAGTTCGCTGTGCTGCTTCTGGGCGGTGCGGTGGTGATGCCGAACCCGCGCTGGAAGGAGGTCGAACACAGTTCGGCGCTCGCGCTCACCTCGCCGGCGTTCGTTGTCGCTGGCATCGACTCCGCAGCCCTGCTCGAGACAGTGTCGGAGGGCTCGACCCTGCTCATCGTGGACGCGGTGCGGAACGGCTGGACGAAACTCGACACGACCGCGGATGCCGATCGGGTCGCCTACGCGCCTGTCGATCCGGAGTCCGAGTCGATACTGCCATTCAGCTCCGGCACTACCGGGCTGCCGAAGGCGGTGCGGCACAGCCAGCGCTCGCTCGCCGCGGCGGCCAACCTCTGGACTCGCGTCGCAGGCATTCGACCGGGCGATCGCATGCAGGCCTTCACTCCCCTGTTCCACATTTATGGCACCGCGACGCTCGGGGCCGCGTTCACGACCCGCAGCCCGCTCTGGATCTTTCCCCGGTTCGACGTGCAACTCATGCTCGATCACATCGAGCAGGAGGGCATCACGATAATCCTCGGCGCTACCCCGATAGCTCTGGCTGTGCTGTCGGATGCCCGGCTCGAGCAGCGGGACCTCTCCTCGGTGCGCTACTTCATGTGGGCCGCAACCCCCGTTGACCCGGTAATCGCCGGCGAGCTGATCCGCCGCACCGGAATCGGCGTCAGGGCAGGTTACGGCACCAGCGAGCTGCCCGTGATCAACCAGAACCCGGTCGACGATCCCGCGTCGTGGCGCCTCGATTCGGTCGGTCCGGAAGCGCCCGAATCTCCGATCCGGATTGTCGACCCTGAGACTGCAGCGCCCAGAACCGCTGGCGATGAGGGTGAGATCGAGATCACCGGTCCCGACATGATGATCGGATACCTCCCCGAGGAGGCGAACGCGGATGCGTTCACCGCGGATGGCTGGTTCCGCACCGGCGACCTTGGCTGGGTTGGAGAGGACGGCTGGCTGCACATCACGGGGCGCCTCAAGGACCTGATCCGCGTCAACGCGTTCCAGGTGCCCCCAGCGGAGATCGAGCACGTGCTGATGGGGCATCCGGCAGTGGCGGACTGCGCCGTGTTCGGTGTTCCGGATTTGCTCACCGGCGAGCGACCGGTAGCGGCCGTGGTGCTGAGGGCAGGCACGGTCGCGACGAACGCCGAACTGGTGGGATTCGTCGCAGAGAAGCTGGCGACCTACAAGCACCTCAAAGACACAGTGCTTGTGGACGAACTGCCTCGGAACGCGGGTGGCAAGGTGCTGCGCCGAGTGCTTCAGGATGACTACGCGGCCAGCCTCGACGGCTCATCAGCCGGCGGTTAATCACGAACCGCCGGAGCCTTCCCGTGTTCGGTCGGAGGCGCGTGCGACGATGCAATCCATGAGCCTCGACTTCACCGCCATCGACTTCGAAACCGCCAACTCATCCAGCGCTTCGGCCTGTTCGGTGGGGCTCGTGAAGGTGCGCGATGGGGTGGTGGTGGAACGGGTCGGCTGGCTGATCAAGCCACCGCTCGGCTACGACCAGTTCACCGAATGGAACACGCGCATCCACGGAATCATGGCGGTGGATGTCGTGGACGCCCTGCTGTGGAGCGAACAGCTTCCCGACCTGGTCACCTTCGCCGGCGACGACCACCTGGTGGCTCACAACGCCGGCTTCGACATGGGAGTGATCGCCGCCGCCTGCCGTGCGAGTTTCGTCGACATTCCGACGTTCCGCTATCTCTGCAGCCTGCAGGTGGCCCGCAAGACCTACGACCTCGACTCGTACCGACTGCCGGTGGCGGCGATGGCTGCAGGGTTCGAAGACTTCGCCCACCATGACGCGCTTGCCGACGCTGAAGCCTGTGCGGCAATCGTGATCCATGCTGCCGGCCGACACGGTGTTGACTCGATCGACGGTCTCAGCGTCGAGTCCCGCGTGCGCATCAACGCAATCGGCCCGGTCAGCCAGCGCGAAGCACTGCAGCGCTCCTGACCGACCGCCTAGACGTTCTCGGGGAACCCGAGGTTGATTCCACCGTGGCTCGGGTCGAGCCAGCGACGGGTGACGGCCTTCTGCCTTGTGAAGAAGTGGAAGCCGTCGGCGCCGTACGCCTTGGTGTCGCCGAACAGGGAATCCTTCCAGCCGCCGAATGAGTAGTAGGCGATCGGTACGGGGATCGGCACGTTGATGCCGACCATGCCGACCTGCACCTCACGCTGGAACCGTCGTGCGGCGCCGCCATCGTTGGTGAAGATGGCTGTGCCGTTACCGTACTTACTCGAGTTGATCAGCGCGATTCCCTCTTCGTAGGTCTTCACCCGCACGATCGAGAGCACCGGTCCAAAGATCTCGTCGAGGTATACGGCCGAGTCCGTCGGAACCGCATCGATGAGGGTCGGCCCGAGCCAGAACCCGTCGGCCTCTCCGTCGATCTTCACGCCGCGCCCATCGACAACAACCTTCGCGCCATCGGTTGTGGCCAGGTCGATGTAGCCGGAGACCTTGTCGCGGTGCTCCTTCGTGATGAGCGGACCCATGTCGCAGCCGCGCAGCCCATCGCCGACCGTGAGGCCACCCATGCGCTCGCTGATCTTCGCGATCAGGTCGTCGGCCACGGGCTCGACTGCCACGATGACGCTGATTGCCATGCAGCGTTCGCCTGCCGAGCCGAAGCCCGCGTTGACAGCAGAATCCGCAACCAGGTCGAGGTCGGCGTCAGGAAGCACCAGCATGTGGTTCTTCGCGCCGCCGAGCGCCTGGACACGCTTGCCAGCCTTCGTGCCGTTCTCGTAGATGTACTTGGCGATCGGAGTCGAGCCGACGAACGAGATCGAGGCGACATCCGGATTCTCGAGCATGGCATCCACTGACACCTTGTCACCGTTGACGACGTTGAGAACGCCGTCTGGAAGGCCGGCCTCCTTGAACAGCTTCGCCATCCAGATGGATGCCGACGGATCTTTTTCTGAGGGCTTCAGCACTACAGAGTTGCCGGCCGCGATCGCGAGCGGAAAGTACCAGAGGGGCACCATCGCAGGAAAGTTGAACGGGCTGATTATGCCGACGACACCGAGCGGCTCCTGGGTCGAATAGACATCGACACCGGATGACACGTTCTCGCTGTATTCGCCCTTGATGAGGTGCGGGAATCCGGTGGCCCACTCCACGACCTCGAGCCCGCGGCCGATCTCACCGAGCGCATCGGAGAGCACC
>JAODLU010000199.1 GCA_025464125.1 Microbacteriaceae bacterium
ATCACATTCCACAGAAGCTGCCACAGCAAACAACTTCCGCTGTTTGAAACTATATAACGGTGAGGTAACGGGCGCTAGTTACCAAACCGTTATTTTCCTGTGAACTCCGCATGACCAAGCTAAGAGCAGGAAGCCGCCCCGAAATTTGCGAGGAATTATGCCTGCTGACGATCGCCTGCTCACCGAACTCGCTCGACTCTTCGAGCTCCGCGACCGGCAGAATATGGGCGCAACGATCAGCGCGCTCGAGGCGATCCGCGAGCAGCACCCCGATGACCCGAACGTTCTGTACGAAGTCGGCGGCGCATACGACACGGCTGGCCAGGAAGAGGTCGCGCTCGGATTTTACGAGCGAGCAATGGAGCTCGGCCTCACCGGGGACTGGCTGCGCAAGTGCTTGTCCCAATACGGCAGCACGTTGCGCAACCTCGGTCGCATGACGGACTCGCTCGCAGTGTTCGAGCGCGGGCGCATCGAGTTTCCCGAATCGGTGTCAATGGTCGTGTTCGAGGCCATCACTCTTCACGCGGCGGGCCGCCCGGGTGCGGCTCTCGGATCCATGCTCGAGCTGGTGGCCGACCGCCTTCCCTCGGAAGAGATCGAGCGCTATGAGGCAGCGATTCGAGGCAACGCGCTATACCTCAAATCGCTCGACTAGAGCGGCTATCAGCTGGAGATGTTCTTGCGGCGGAACCACCACACCGCGATCACACTGAAGACCAGCGCATAAATCAGGCACGACAGCACAGAGTCGGCGACCGGACCGAGGTCGACACGAGCCGCGAAGAACTGCCTGAACGCGTCGGTGTTGTACGTCGGGAGGTACGAGCGCGCGTTGCCCAGGTCATCAATGCGCTCCAGGATGCTCGACACGATCGACGTGAGCACAACGCCGCCCGCGGCTGCCAGCGGGGCATCCGAGTAGACGGTGAGCAGGGTGCCGAGCGCCGCCGCCCACGACAGGTGCAGGCAAATGAGTCCGACGGCCGCGAGTATGCGCAGCAACGATTCGCCGGAGTCGAGCTGCGGCCCGGCCGGCACCTGGATGCCCCCTGCGCCGTAAGAGATGGTTCCCACCAGCAGCGACATGCCGGTGAGCAGAAGCACTCCGACGACCAGCACGGTCGACGACACAAGCACTTTCACGAACAACAGCCGGGTGCGCCCGACGGGAATCGTCAGCAGGTACTTGAGGGTCGAGCGCGATGCCTCGCCAGCGATCATGTCACCGAACAGGAGCGCGACCACGAGCGTCAGCAGGAATCCGCCGGTGACGACGAGCACGAACGCGGTGAAGGTCGAGCCACTGGCCTGGGCGAACGCGGCGATATCGGTGCGACCGTCAGCTGGAGCGCCAGCCGGCGGTGCCCCACCACCGATGAGGAATGCGAGACGGATCACGATCGGCAGCGCACCGAGCACGATCAGCACACCCCGCACCCGCCACTGGCTGATCTGGCGCGCGAACTCGACGCGGATGGGCAGGGTGCGGTGAGTGGAGGTCGGGGCATCCGGAATCGGCCCCGGAGTCCACGCCGCCGCCGAAGTAGTAGTCATCAGTTGACCCCCTCTGACTCGACCATCGCGAGGAACGTCTCCTCGAGGTGTCGTCCACGAGCGACCGAGCGGATGCCGATGCCCGCGTCCGCGATCGCGGCGACTACAGCTTCTGCTGGGTTATCCGCAGGCAGCACGCGCATCGACGACGGCGTGAGCATGACGGCCTCGGCCCCGGGAAGCTGGTTGACTGCGGTGACTGCCGCCTCGGCATCCGTCACCTCAATGGTGAGTTCGTTCGTCTCTCCGGCGAGCTCGGCCACCGTGCCATGGGCCAGCAGGCGACCCCGCGCCATCACCACGACATCAGAGCAGGTCTGCTCGACCTCGCCGAGCAGGTGGGAGGAGACGATGACGGTGCGGCCGGTCTCGGCGTAGCGACGGAGAACGCCACGCAGCGCAAAAATCTGCGGTGGGTCGAGGCCGTTTGTTGGCTCGTCGAGGATGAGCAGTTCAGGCATGCCAAGCATCGCCTGCGCGATCGCGAGCCGCTGGCGCATGCCCTGGCTGTAGCCGCCGACCCGACGGTTGACGGCCGCGCCGAGGTCGGCGATGTCGAGCGCCTCGGCGAGCCGCGCCTCGGCCATCGGTCGCCCGGACGCCGCCCAGAACAGCTGTAGGTTTCGGCGGCCGGAGAGGTGCGGCAAAAAGCCTGGACCCTCGATGAAACAGCCGACCCTGGTGAGCACGTGCGAGCCAGGCACCACCCTCTCGCCGAAAATTTCGACCTCGCCAGCATCGGGTCGCAGCAGCCCCGTGACCATTCGGAGCGTCGTCGTCTTGCCTGCACCGTTCGGTCCGAGCAGTCCGAGAACCTGCCCGCGGTAGACGGTGAAGGAGAGGTCGTCGACAGCTCGGAGCCCCGAACTGTAGTTCTTGGTAAGACCACGGATGACCAGCGGCGGACTGTCGTTGCCGTCCCACGGCAGCGCTGCCACGGCGGGCGCAATGCGGCCCCGACGACGGTCGGCCAGCACCGCAAGAATCGCAAGCGCGATGGCGAGGAGAAGCACGATCGGGATGCCGATCAGCGCGACCGCAGAAGGCGCGCCATCCGGATTGGTTGGGTCAGAGGAGGCAACGGTGGGCAGCGTGAGGGCGCTGTCTGTGTCCACCACGAACGACGCGGGTGCTGCTGATGCCTGGTAGCCGGCATCCGTCGTGCGCAGGGAGACGCTGATTTCGTCGCCCCGCTCGAACTGCCAGGTAGTTGCTGGCAGGCGCACCTGCACCCGGGTCGCTGACCCATCAGTGGGCAACGCGACCCGCACGGGAACAACACCGCCGCCGACCGCGATGTTGGAACTGCCAGACGTGACCCGAAGCTGGGCGAAAAGCACGACGTCCGTCGGGGCAACGGATGTCGCGGCAGCCACGTCGCCCGGACGCGCGGCACGCAGCCGCGGCAGTGACACGCTCACGCTCACCGTGGGGGAACCGACGAGCACGAACGGCGCGCTCAGCGGCTTCGTCGTGAAGCGTGACACCTGCGCTCTCTGGAAGCCGTCAGCACTCAGGCCGACGCCGTCGATCACCGAGTCGAGCGCGCCGGTGCCTGGCAGCGATGAGATCGTGGCGGGCAGGCCCCCTGGCGGATTGACGATCACGTCTGGCCGACCACTGAGGGTGAGCTTCTGCGCATCGCCCTTATCGCCGTTGAGCCCTGGATAGCTGGCAGCGACACGAGTCTCGGCGAACCCGCGAGCAGACGCCGGAACGGTGAACGCGAACGGTTCTGCCGTGGCGGCCTTGTGCTTCAGGTGGTCGACGAGCCACTTGTCGACCACGACATCCGTGCCTTTGGCGAGACCACCGTCGTGACCGCCGTCGAACCACGACACGGTCACCGGAGCCCCCGCCGCGGTGATCTGCCGTGCGTTCGCATCCGACTGGTCGAAGCCGAACAGGGTGTCCTGCCTGCCCTGCATGAGAAGCGTCGGGGCGCTCATGCCGCCGAGAACCGAAGCAGGGGATGAGGCCGCAAGCAGGGTGCGGTCTGCGGAGTCGAGCTGCCCGCCCCCTACGAGCTTCGTGTACAGCGCGCAGAGCTGGTCGGTGAAGCGCCCGCACGCTCCAGCGAATGGTGAGGCTGCCGCGCCGAAGAACTGGCTCGCCCATGCCTGCTTGAAGACCCCTGGCTCTGCAGCAACTCCTTCTGGGGTCAGCGCCTGGGGCACCAGGGCCTGCGCCAGATCGTTCCAGGTGATGGATGCGATGACCGTGTCAATGCGGGGGTCAGTGGCGCCGAGCATGAGGGCGAGGGCACCACCATAGGATGCGCCAGCCACCGCGACGACAGGGTCGCCCGCGCGTTTCTGCACCTCGGGGCGAGCAGCCAGCACATCAACGAGCTTCTTGGCGTCGGCGACCTCGTAGTCGAGGGAGTCGAGGGAGATACGACCGCCAGAGCGCCCAAACCCCCGCGCTGAATACGCCATCACCACGTAACCCTCAGCCTGCAGTCGCTTCGCATCAGTGGCGAGCGAACGCTTGGATCCCCCGAATCCGTGCGCCAGCAGCACTGCGGGTGCTGGAGTGCTCGTCGCAGGGAGGTAGAGGTCGACGTCGAGAGAGATCGTGGCCGCAGACCCCGGGGACTCCGGCACATTCACCCGGAAGCTGTCAGGCGCCGAAGTTCGCTGCGCAGAAGCAGTGGCTGGAGCCACTGCGCCACCCAGGACCATGCAGCCGAGCACCACCGCCGTTGCTACGCTGCCAATCGCGGCCTTCCACCCGCGGGCGGTGAAGCGGCTCATGGTTTCGTCCTTCACATGACTGGGGTGCGACGGGAAGAGATGAGCATACGTGATGCACCCTGCGAGAACGTGCGGGAGTCGTAGTCTCAGGGGATGGATGAAGCTACAGCGGCCGCCCTCACGCTCACCTGGTCATCGACGCCGAAAGAGCGGGCAGTCGACATCACCACCACCGGCGCGAAGTCGGGGGAACCCCGCCGCATCGAGATCTGGTTTCGCCAGGTAGACGACAGGTGGTACCTCACCAGTGTTCCCGGGGCACGCGGGTGGTACGCCAACCTGCTGGCGAATCCGAAATTCATCTTTCATCTGAAAAACGGCATCACCCGCGACCTCGCCGCGACTGCGGTGCCGATCGTCGATCCCGCCGTACGACTTCGCGTGCTCACCGACGTGACCGGAGACATGAACCAGCCATCCAACCCCGGGCACATCAAAGAGCCGATGAACCTCGAGGACTGGTTGGCCAGCAGCGCCCTCGTCGAGGTCATCTTCGAGAGCTGAAACAGGCGCGTCTCGCGGCGCGACCGCTTTAGAAGAGGTCGGGGCTCGGGGTGGAGGTGTGACGGATGGAGACATCAGCATGCCGGTCGAATCGGTACCCGACGCCCCGCACCGTGCGAACGATGTCTTCGTACGCCCCAAGCTTCGAGCGCAGCCGACGCACGTGCACGTCGATCGTGCGTTCGTTCGGAGCGTCGTCGTCGCCCACGTTCCAGAGAGACGAAATCAACTCAGCGCGGTCGATGGTCTTGCCTTCGCGCAGCACGAGGTACTGCAGCAGCTCGAACTCCTTGTACGTGAGTGGCGCGGCTTCCTCGTCGAGCAGCAGGCGCTTGCGCGAGAGGTCGATGATGACTCCGCCGCGTGGCTTGACCTCGACCTCCGCCTGCTCGCGATGGGAAGCGAGAGCCGACGGGTCCTGCAGGGCGATGCGCACGACATCCAGGTCGCGGCCGCCAGCGCCCTCAGGAGCGAGAGCAACAGCCGCATAGGTCTCGGAGTCGGGCACGAGCTCAGAAGTGAGCTTCTTGAGAGCGGCAACGAGAGTGCCGAGAGCAATGCCGGCGCCGAGCGCCTTGGCTTCGTCGACACCGACGTAGAGAACGAAACCCCGTGCCTCGGTGCCAGCGGGAACCGCGCGGATGCGGGCGGGCGCAGCTGTGCGGTCAGCTGGAGCCGGCTTGGCGACGAGCGGGCCTGCAGCGTGCAGGGTGCTGGCGGACTCCGCGGTGCGGGTCGGCTGGGCCGGGCGGACGTGATCGAGAGTTGCAAGTGACATGAGTCGAATTCCTTGAAAGGGAGGTGAAGGGCCTCTAATGATGAGGGTGTGATCCTTCGGGATACTTCGTGGTGCTGTAGCGGAGACTCACCCGTTATGAGGAGCGAGAGTCCTGGAGTCCGCTCTTACGAGGGAACCCGGCTGGAAAACGGCCGACTAGGCACACATTCGACAACACATGACGGCGTTCCCGCTCACCTCGAGGGCGATCAGGACGTGCGCGGTCATAGTCATAGCTCAACTATCGGGCAGGGTCGCTGCAAAAGTCAAGCCGAGCCCCGGGCTAGTCGACGGTGCCGTACAGCCTGTCGCCCGCGTCTCCGAGGCCCGGCACGATGTAGCCGACCTCGTTGAGCTTTTCGTCGAGCGCGCCGATCACGATCGTGACCTCGCGGCCTTCAGTCGCCTTCTTGACGGCTTCGAGGCCCTCCGGCGCTGCGATAAGGCAGATGGCGGTGACATCCTGCGCGCCCCGCTTGAACAGGTATTCGATCGCGGCGATCAGCGATCCACCGGTGGCGAGCATCGGATCCAGCACGAAGCACTGGCGATTGGAGAGATCGTCCGGCAGTCGTTCCGCGTACGTCGTCGGCTGGAGGGTCTCTTCGTTGCGCACCATGCCGAGGAAGCCGACCTCGGCGGTTGGTACGAGTTTGACCATCCCCTCGAGCATGCCGAGGCCTGCCCGAAGGATCGGCACGACGATGGGTCGAGGGCTGCTGATGGCGAGTCCCTTTGCGAGAGCCACCGGCGTCTGCACAGTGACTTCCTCGACGCGCACATTGCGGGTGGCTTCGTAGGCGAGCAGCGTCACGAGCTCTTCAGCCAGGGCCCTGAAAGTCGACGACGGAGTTGCCTCGTCACGCAGCACCGTCAGCTTGTGGGTGATGAGCGGGTGGTCGGCCACGTGTACTCGCATAGGCTCAATCTAGCGCCCACGACAGCGCGGAGCGGAGGCGCTGGGTGTCGATTCCGACTGCATACACGGAGCGGATGCTCGAACTGGTCGCCAGCGCGAAGCTAGCCGTGCAGCACGGCGATGTGCCTGTGGCTGCGATGGTGCTCGCGGCAGACGGAACGGTTCTGGCAGTTGCCCGAAATGAGCGGGAACTGCGGCAGGATCCGACGGCTCACGCCGAGATTCTCGCGCTGCGCGCGGCGGCCGAGACCACCGGCGACTGGCACCTCGACACCGCCACCCTTGTCGTCACTCTCGAGCCGTGCCCGATGTGTGCTGGCGCGATCCTTGCGGCCAGGGTGCCCGTCGTTGTGTTCGGTGCGTGGGATGAGAAGGCCGGCGCAGCGGGCTCTGTCTACGACCTGTTGCGCGACCGTCGCCTGCCCCACCGAGTCGAGGTCTTCGGCGGAGTCGAGGCTGCACCCTGCGCCGAACTGCTTACCGATTTCTTCGCCGGGCAAAGATAGTTCTGCAGCCGGGTCGCAGGTTGTGCGACCTGTTAGTCGGCGCCCCTGATCACGATGGAGTCGGTTGATGGGTTGCCATCACCCTGTGGCAGGTAGATGTCTGGCTCGATGTAGATGACCCTCGCCACCGGCACCGACTCACGGATTCGCTCCTCGAGCGAATTGATCATTCCAGCGATCTCGACGAGCGTCTTTTTGGGCGAGAAGGCGACCTTGGCTGCGACCAGCAGTTCTTCAGGCCCGAGATAGAGCGACTTCATGTGAATGAGTGCCTCGACGTCAGGCTCTGCGTTGATGGCGTCGCGGATGCGTTCGGTGTCGGCCGCTGACGCGCCCTCGCCGACGAGCAGGCTCTTCGTCTCGAGGCCGAGCACGATGGCCACCAGCACGAGCAGCAGTCCGATGGCCATCGTGCCGACCGCGTCGAAGATTCCGTTGCCGGTGATCACGGTGAGAATCACGCCGGCGAAAGCGAACAGCAGGCCGGTGAGCGCCGCGACATCCTCCAGGAGAACGACCGGCAACTCTGGCGCCTTGGCGTGGCGCACGAATGAGACCCAGCCCTGTTTGCCCCGCGTGTGGTTGGACTCCTTCACTGCCGTTCGCAGCGAGAAGCCTTCGAGACCCATCGACACCACGAGGACCAGGATCGGCAGCCAGGCGTTCTTCAGGGCGTGCGGATGCTGCAGCTTCTCGAAGCCTTCGTAGAGCGAGAACACACCGCCGACGCTGAACAGGATGATCGATACGACGAAGGCGTACACATACCGTTCCCGGCCGTGGCCGAACGGGTGGTCAGCGTCTGCCTCCTTTTTGGACTTGCGTCCGCCGACGAGCAACAGAACCTGGTTGCCCGTGTCTGCCAGGGAGTGCACTGCTTCGCCGAGCATCGAGCTCGAACCCGAAACTCCCCACGCGATGAACTTGGCGATCGCGATGCCCAGGTTGGCCGACATGGCCGCGACGATTGCCCGTGTGCTGCCCTCAGTACTCATGGCCCCAATCCTAGGATGAGGGCATGGACGCCATTCCCTCGATCGCCATCATCGGTGCAGGCTCGATGGGCGGCGCGATCCTTGCTGGACTGGTGCAGCCTTCGGCAGGTGCAACCGATATCCGCGTCACCAACCGCACCGAGGCGAAGGCCGCTCCGCTGCGCGGTGGGATCGTGACATCCATAGCCCTTGAGACCAATCCGAATGGCAACCTCGAAGCTGTCGCCGGCGCGCGTGTGGTGCTGATCGGCGTGAAGCCTGCGATGGTGCCAGGCCTCTTGCGCGAGATCGCCCCTGCCCTCGAGCCGACCGCAATAGTGGTCAGCGTCGCCGCAGGTGTGACGACAGCCACGATGGAGGCGATCATTCCGCAGGTGGTGCTGCGGGCTATGCCGAACACCCCTGCGCTGGTTGGCCGCGGGGTGACCGGCCTGAGCGCGGGTTCCAGGGCAGCTGACGCGGATGTCGCTCTCGCCAACGCACTGTTCTCAACCGTCGGCGAGGTGCTCGAGATACCCGAGCACATGATCGACGCCCTGAGCACGATCTCGGGATCCGGCCCCGCGTACGTCTTCTACCTGATCGAGGAGCTGACCCGCACGGCCGTTGGCCTCGGGTTCAGTGCGCAGCAGGCGGCCACCATGGTGAACGGCACCTTCCTCGGTGCCGCCGAGTTGCTGGTCACCTCTGGCGACGACCCGGCCGAGTTGCGCAGGCGGGTCACAAGCCCGAAGGGCACGACCGAGCGAGCGATAGGCGTTCTGGAGACCGCGGGACTCTCCGCACTCTTCGATCGCGCGACCGCGGCGGCTCTTGCCCGAGCGAAAGAACTCGCCGCTGGCTAGTTGCCGGTGCGTTTAGTCTCCCGTCAGGGTCGCGAACCGCTCGAGGTCCACGGAGTTGCCGCTCACGATCACCACGTCGTGGTCGTTGACTACGGTCTCCGCCGTCGTGTACGTGAACTCCTTGCCGGGGGATTTGACCCCGACGATCGTGACGCCGTATTTGGCGCGAACGCCGGATTCCGACAGCAGCTTGTTGCGGATGGGCTTCGGCGCATACATCTTCACGATGGCGAAGTCGTCGTCGAACTCGATGAAGTCGAGCATCCTGCCCGAAACCAGGTGAGCAACTCGCTCGCCGGCCTCTGCTTCCGGATAGATCACATGGTTGGCGCCGATGCGCGTGAGGATCGTTCCGTGGGAGCGGTTGATGGCTTTCGCCCAGATTTGGGGCACGCCGAGATCCACCAGGTTGGCGGTGATCAGCACGCTGGCCTCGATGGAAGAACCGACTGCAACGATCGCTATGGAGAAGTCTGCTGCGCCGATCTGCCTCAGGGCTTCGACACTGCGCGCATCTGACTGCACGGCGTGGGTCACGCGTTCCGACCACTTCTGAACGAGCTGGTCGTCTTCGTCGATCACGAGCACCTCGCGGTCGAGGCGGGCGAGTTCGCCGGCGGTGGCCGCGCCGAAGCGGCCGAGTCCGATGATGAGAACCGCCGCGTCAGCGGCTATGCGGTCAACCAACTATTGGCCTCTCCTCCGGTCGGCGAAACAGCTGTCGCCTGGTGCTGGCGGCCAGGGCCGCCGCGAGTGTCACAGTACCAATGCGCCCGAGAAACATGGTCACGGTCATCACGTAGATGCCGGCCTCAGGCAGGCGGGCTGTGAGACCCGTGGACAGGCCGGATGTCGCGAACGCCGAAATCACATCGAACAGCACGTAGTCGAGCCGCTCGCCTGTCATCTGCAGGATGGTGATGCTGGCGGCTGCGACGATCGTTGCGCTCCAGAGCACGACGCTCACGCCGATTCGCAGCACGTCAGATGGAATCCGTCGGTCGAACGCTTCCATGTCTTTATTGCCCCGCGCTTCCGCGAACGCAGCGAGAAAGAGGATGGCGAGGGTTGTCACCTTGATGCCGCCGGCAGTCGACGCCGACCCGCCGCCTATGAACATCAGCATGTCTGTGACGAGAAGGCTCGAGCCATTCAGATGCCCGATGTCGATTGTGTTGAATCCGCCAGAGCGGGTCATGACAGAAAGGAAGAAGGACTGCAGCACACGATCGCCGCCGCCCAGCGGGCCGAAGGTGCGCGGGTTCGAGAATTCAAGTGCGAAGTACGCGATGGCGCCGACCCCGATGAGCACTGCCGAGGTGACAAGGGTGAGCTTGACGTGCAGCGACCACTTGCGCGGCTGGCGCGGGTTGCGGATGAGCGCATAGATCACCGGGAAGCCGATGCTGCCGAGCACGACTCCGATCATGAGGAGTCCGAGAAACCACACGTCGTGCGCGTATGGCGTGAGCCCGCTCGAGGTGGGCAGGAAGCCGGTATTCGTGAAGGCCATGGCCGAGTAGTAGAAGGACTGCCACGCTGCGCTCGGCAGCGGAACCCCGGCGATGAGCATTCTCGGCAGGAGCATAATCGCGTTCACCCGTTCGATGGCCAACGAACTGATGGCCACCGTGGCGAGGAGTCCGCCTATCTCGCCGAGCCGCACGGCCTGGCCTTCGGCGATGGGGCCCTTCTGGATGCGCAGTGGATTGCTGTCACTCGCCACCATGAGCTTGGCGCGCAGGCCGAGCTTGCGGGATATGACGAGTCCGAGGATCGAGGCGAGGGTGAGCACGCCGATACCGCCGATCTCGACTCCCAGGAGCACGACCACGTGCCCGAAACCCGACCAGTGGGTGGCCATATCCACGGTCGATAGCCCGGTGACACAGATCACGGACACCGCGGTGAAGAGGGCGTCTGCGAGCGGGGTGAGCGATCGTGACGTCGTGGCGATCGGCAGGGAGAACAGCAGGGTGAAGACGACGACCAGTGCGACGAAGATGGAGATCGCGAACCGTGCGGGGGATGCGGCGCCGAAGTCGGAAATGCCTTCGCGAATGCGACCGGCGAGTCCAATCCGAAAGACCGGTTTGGTGGCCATCGGACTCCCCACTCGTGGCCGGCGCAACGGTTGTCATGGTACCCCGGGGGGTGGCGCACTACCCTGTTGCCATGGCTGACATCTTTGACGTTATAGCGGATGCGACCCGCCGCGATCTGCTGCAGGCGCTGCTCGAGCGGTACGTAGCATCCGATCCCGCCAGCGGTGAGATCAGCGTCGGTGAGCTGGTCGACAAACTGGGCCTCAGCCAGCCGACGGTCTCCAAGCACCTGAAGGTGCTGCGCGACCACGGCCTTGTGAGGGTGCGCGAAGAGGGCCAGCACCGTTATTACAGCCTGGACGCCTCGCCGCTCGAAGATCTCGAGGACTGGCTGATCCCCTTCCTGAGCGCTGATTTCGACGGATCGGATGCCGCGGGCTCGACTGTTTTCGCCGCCTGGTCGGGCGGCCAGCTGCCCGAGCCGCTGCGACGCGCTGCCGGCACCCTGCAGCATCCGGCGCCGGCAGGCAAGGCGGTTGGCCGTGCCGCGGCTGCAGCGTCATATGAAGTGGAGAAGCGCGTGCTGGATCCACTGAAGAAGAAGCTCACGCGCTCCTGACACTGGCGGCCCGAAACTGGGGGATTGCCCTACGCCCCGGCAACCCCTACAGTGACGATTCAGCACTCCAGTCACAGCAGTCACACAGACAACACGGAAAGCACACCCTGATGCCACGCGATCTCTCCGATGTGCGCTTCCTCACCGTCGCCGAGGTCGCGGACATGATGCGTGTCTCGAAGATGACCGTCTACCGCCTCGTGCACTCCGGCGACCTGCCAGCCATCCGCTTCGGACGCTCATTTCGGGTGCCCGAATCTGCGGTAGCGGCTGCCATCGACTCTCACGTTGCCGACAGCCAGGTCGGCTGACGCAGCTGTTGCAGTGCGGATATCACACCCCGCGAAAATTGCCGGGAGCAAATCGCGGCTAAGCTAGCCAAGGTCAAATTTTCCGCGGTTCTGATCGGACCCGGTAGGTCAGTTCTCTAACCAGCGAGGTAACAATGGGTTCAGTAATCAAGAAGCGCCGCAAGCGCATGGCGAAGAAGAAGCATCGCAAGCTGCTTCGCAAGACGCGTCACCAGCGTCGTAACAAGAAGTAGACCCTCGGGTCGTAAAAAAGCGTTGAACTTTCGAGTTCAACGCTTTTTTATTTT
>JAODLU010000217.1 GCA_025464125.1 Microbacteriaceae bacterium
GGCTTCCTGTCGCCGGTGCCAGGCGGAGTGGGTCCGATGACGCGCGCCATGCTCATGACCAACGTGGTACTGGCGGCCGAACGCTTGTGAGCGCCGAACCCGTGGGCATGGGAGACACAGGCCCCGAACCCGCGGGTCCGGAACCCACGAGTCCGGCTGGACAGTCCAGGCCGCGCACCAAACCCACCCGTGTCACGGAGAAGTTCCCGGAGCAGGAGCGCGCGGCACTCGATGCCCTGCTCGATGTCTCAATGCTCGGGCATTTTGCGTTCGTGGTCGACGGTGAGCCGCGCATCCTTCCGATTGCGATTGCGCGTGATGGTGACAGCGTGCTGCTGCACGGATCGACCGGTTCCCCGTGGCTGCGACTGCTCGGCACAGGGGTTGCGGTCGCGATGTCCGTTGTGGAACTCAGTGCGATCGTCGTCGCCCGCTCGGCCTTCGAATCGTCGATGACCTATCGCAGCGCTGTGATTTTCGGCAGGTGCTCAGTGGTGCCGGCAGACGACAAGGTGAGGTCGCTCGACGTCGTCACGGACTCCCTCATCCCGGGCCGGGTGGCAGAGGTGCGCGGTCACAGGGCGAAGGAACTCGCGGCCACCCTCGTGCTTCGCCTGAGCGTGGACGAGTGGTCGCTCAAAGTCTCAGACGCGTGGCCAGAAGACGAGGCGGATGACGTGGCCGGGCCCGCCTGGGCTGGCATGGTTCCCCTCGCCACCGGTTTCACCGCCGCGCTGCCAACCCACGATCTTCGCGATGGCATCGAGCTGCCTCCGTCAGTGCAGGCCCTGCTGGGTAACCCGGCGCGCTAAAACGGGCCGAAGGGCAGACTTCGACCTCTAGGGACGCGTCGGAGGGGCCGAAGTCTGCCCCTCGAAGAAGGTGGCGACGGAAGCGCGACGGAACCAGGGACGGAACAAGCGACGAACCATGCCGACGAAGGCGCGACCGGAAACGCCCCGCTCACTCCCCGGCGTAGCCGATCACGCAGCTCGTGCCGCTGGCGGCCTGGCTCGGGTCCCAGCCGTCGACTGTGGAGACGTTGGCAGCTGTCGCTTTGTCTGTGAGCGTGACCTTGCAGGCCTCGATCGTCGTGCCGGAGTCGAATGGCACGCTGAAGCCGTAGCTGGCGTAGCGCCACGAGCCGAGGTCGGGGCCCGGATTTCCGCTCTCGAAGTCGGCGACCACGATCGCGCTTCCCGCTGAGTCCCAGCTGTAGCCACCGAAGCAGTTGTTGGCGGTGTCGAGCGGCGAGATGCCCTTGCCGGTGACGGCCTGGCCGAAGTACGGACTGCCGAGGAACAGGTCGAGCGGGTAGGCGAAGGGCTGGTCGTGCACGCTGCTGGCCAGGTCGATCTGCATCAGGATCGCGCCGTTCGCTGAAAGGGTGTCTGCGGTGACCGGGGTGCCAGCAAGCCCTGCTCCACAGGCCTTCACGAAGTCGGTGATGAGCGGCTTGGACTCTGCCTTGCTATAGGCGATCGGCTCGTGGGCGGTGAGCTGGATGCCGATCGTGGTGCCATCTTTGCTGCGCACGTTGGCCGTGATGGTGAAGAGCACATCGGCGGTACTGGCCTGGGTGGCGGTGGCCGTCGGGGTCGGCACGGGGGTGGTGGTGGCGCCCGACCCGGGAGCAGCGGTGCCGGAGGCGCATGCGACAAGGGTGGAAACGAGCACCATGCCGACGGCTGCGAGTGAGATTCTGGCCAGTCCTGGTGCCACGGTAGCTCCCCCCTGTTGCCGATTCAACACAACAATAGTCGGGGGCACCCTGAACAAGTGCCCGGTATTCTTGGGTTGTGGCCAGCTCCAGAGTCTCCAGCAGCCCGACGCAGGCCGATCTCCGGCGTTGGCGCGGATACCTCGCAGACGAGAGGGCAGAGGCTGCGGTGTACCGCGATCTGGCTTCGCGGCGCACCGGAGAGGACCGCGCGATCCTGCTTGCACTCGCCGATGCAGAGGGTCGCCACGAGCAGCACTGGGTGACGCTGCTGGGTGACCAGCTGGGGCATCCGAAGAGGGGCGCCCTGCGCACCCGCGTTCTCGGCTTTCTCGCCCGGCGCTTTGGCTCGGTGTTCGTGCTCGCCCTGGCCCAGCGCGCTGAGTCCCGTTCGCCGTACGAGTCGGACTCGGATGCAACGCCCGCCATGGCGGCCGATGAACTGATCCACGGAGAGGTGGTGCGCGGTCTCGCGGAGCGTGGTCGTAACCGGCTCTCCGGCACGTTCAGGGCCGCAGTGTTCGGCGCGAACGATGGCCTGGTGAGCAACCTCGCCCTGATCCTCGGCATCGGGGCGAGCGGCGTCGAAACCCACGTCATCCTGCTGACCGGTGTTGCCGGCCTTCTGGCTGGCGCGCTGTCGATGGGGGCCGGGGAATACGTGTCAGTGCGGTCCCAGCGTGAACTGCTCGAGGCATCCACTCCAGATCCTGAAAGCAACCTGGCAGTGCCCATGCTCGACGTCGATGCGAACGAACTCGAGCTCGTATACAGGGCGCGGGGCATGTCGGCGAAGGTCGCCAAGGCACGGGCGAGCCAGGTGCTTCGCGACCACGACCTTGCTGGCCCCCCACCCCGTAACGCCCATGAGTTCGTGGGAACGGGATGGGGCGCTGGTTTCTCCAGCTTCTGCTTCTTCGCCTCCGGGGCGATCATTCCTGTGCTGCCATACCTCTTCGGCCTGACCGGATTCGTCGCCGTCGCCGTCGCAGTCGGGCTGGTCGGCATCGCACTGCTCGGCACGGGCGCCGTGGTCGGCCTTATTTCCGGCGGACCGCCGTTGAGAAGAGCTCTGAGGCAGCTGGCTATCGGCCTTGGCGCGGCCGCGGTTACCTACGTGCTCGGCTTGCTGTTCGGCGTGGCCGCAGGTTAGACGACGCTCGCAGGAGTGCTGGCCAGCGGCTCGGTCAGCAGCCGCTTCTTCGACACCCACACCGTGCCGACGGCCGTGATGCCGATGAGCACCGCGATCATGACGATGTAGAACGCTACGGAGAAGTAGCCTTCCGGTGAGGTGTTCGGGTTCATGAACGGGTACGGGTACCAGTAGTCCTTTTTGAGCACTTCATCTGGCGTGATCGGGCCGCGGATCAGCGTGTAGACGCCCCACACGATCGGGAAGACGACGACGCCCCAGACCGCTGTGTAGCTGAGCGGCTTGCGGCCCGGCGCGAAGATCCAGTCGAGCAGCAGGTAAGCCGGGGCCACGACGTGCAGCACTTCATTCGACCAGGCGAGCGTTGTGCCCTGCGGCAGCTCGATGCCGCGAAGCAGCAGGTTGTAGACGACGCCGGTAACGACCATGTATGTGACGATCGCCGCGCGGAAGCCGTTGAACCAGTGCGGGTCGGTGCCTTTGCGGGCAAGAAGGTAGAAGGCCCCAACCAGGCCGATCACGACGGTGCCGACATTCGAGTCGATGGTGAAGAAGCTGAAGAAGCTGGTCACGTTGATCCAGGTGTGCTCGACCCCCTTGCTCGACCAGAACGAGAAACTCGTAATGAGCTGGCCGACTATCGCGGCGATGATCGCGGCAGCAATGCCGACGCGAAGGATGGCAAACAGGATTCTCATGGGTGACTCTCCCCGACGACTGCCCCGATGGCCGCCTCGAGGCTCACCATAACGGACCGCGAA
>JAODLU010000153.1 GCA_025464125.1 Microbacteriaceae bacterium
CAGGAGATCGGCAAGACCTTCGGCCACAGCGGAACCATTTCGGTTGCCATTACCAGCACTGATGATCGCGAGCTGATCGCCTTCAGCGCCGATCGCAAGACAGTCACATCGCTGCTGATCAAAGGCAACTTCCCGCCAGTCAAGCGCCTCTTTCCCGAGACAGTCGACAACTTCGCCGTGATCAACACCGCTGAATTGATGGACGCCGTCCGGCGGGTATCCCTGGTTCTCGAGCGCGAAGCCGCCCTGCGCTTTACCTTCTCCATCGAGGGAGTGACACTCGAGGCCATCGGGTCCGAGCAGGCACAGGCATCCGAAAGCATCGATGCTCACCTGAATGGCGAAGACACTGTCGTTTCGCTGAAGCCATCGTTCCTGCTCGACGGGCTCAGCTCGGTGCACTCGGAGTTCGTGCGCATCTCGTTCACGAAGACTGACAACCCGAATAAACCCGGACCTGTGCTTATCACGAGCCAGTCATCGAAAGACCAGCCAGGGGCGGACAATTACAAGTACCTGTTGCAGCCCAATCTGCTGCTTCGCTGACCTCGTCGAAAGAAGCCACCATGCACATCGGTCTCGTCGGACTCGGAAAGATGGGCAACAACATGCGCACCCGCTTGCGGGAGCACGACATCGAGGTGACAGGGTTCGACAGGAATCCTGACGTCACGGACGTACCAACGCTCGCGGCCCTGGTGAAAGCCCTTCCGGCCCCGCGGATCGTGTGGGTGATGGTGCCGTCAGGAGACATCACCACTGGCGTCGTCACTGAACTGGTCGGGGAAATCGAAAAAGGGGACTTAATCATCGATGGCGGCAACTCTCGCTTCACAGATGACTTCAAACACGCGGCCATCGCAGCCGAGAAGGGCATCGAATATGTGGATGCCGGTGTCTCGGGTGGCGTATGGGGTCTGGCCAATGGCTACGGCCTGATGGTCGGTGGGCATAAGCCAAACATCGAGCTCGCGATGCCCATTTTCGATGCGCTGCGCCCGGAGGGTCCGCGCAATGAGGGTTTTGTGCATGTCGGCGAGATCGGCTCTGGCCACTACGCAAAAATGGTGCACAACGGCATTGAATACGCGCTGATGCAGGCTTACGCAGAGGGCTATGAACTGCTCGACAAGCGTGAAGACATCATCAAAGACGTGACTGGCACCTTCAAGGCATGGCAGCGCGGGACCGTAGTTCGTTCATGGCTGCTTGAGCTGCTCGTGCGTGCGTTAGAGGAAGACCCCGAATTCGACGACATCGAAGGGTATGTCGAGGATTCTGGCGAGGGTCGCTGGACCATCGAAGAAGCTCTCGCCAACGCTGTCCCCGTTCCGACGATCAGCGCATCCATCTTCGCCAGGTTTGTTTCCCGGCAGCCAGACGGTTCCCCGGCGATGAAGGCTGTTGCAGCGCTCCGCAACCAGTTCGGCGGGCACGCGGTCAAAAAGGCCGACTGATCGTCACCGCGTGATCGTCACACACCTCAGCCTCAACGACTTTCGTAACTACGAGACAGCAGAGGTTCCCCTGGTCGCTGGACCCAACCTTTTCGTCGGCAGCAACGGCCAGGGCAAAACCAACCTTGTCGAGTCGCTCGGCTATCTCAGCACGCTCGGATCCCACAGGGTGTCGACCGACCACGCCATGATCCGGCAGGGCCAGGATTCGGCGATCGTGCGCGCACGCCTGGAAAACGGGGAGCGCCAGTTACTCGTCGAAGTGCAGATCAATCGCTCGACCGCGAACCGCGCCCAGGTCAATCGCTCAGTCATCAAGACACGCGAACTGCCGCGTTACTTCTCAAGCGTGCTTTTCGCCCCGGAAGACCTGGCACTGGTGCGCGGCGAGCCCGGCGGCCGGCGCCGGTTCCTCGATGAACTGCTGGTCTTACGGTCGCCCCGCTTCGCGGGGGTGATGGCGGACTACGACCGCGTGCTTCGACAGCGCAACACGTTACTGAAGTCAGCGAGGGCATCGGGTGCGCGCGGCACGCAACTGGGCACACTCGATATTTGGGACGAGCGCCTTGTCACCTTCGGTTCTGAGCTGATCGAAGCGCGCACCCAGCTCGTCGCAGAGTTGCTGCCTGAGGTATCCGCCGCATACATCTCGGTAGCTGGAGAGGACCACTCGGCAGGCCTCTCCAATCAGCTGAGCATCTTCGCGAACGGGGGTGATGGTGATGAGCTGGCCCAGCCGACGGGCGTCGAACGCATCGCGGTCTTGCGCGCCGACGATTCAGGGCACCTCTCGGCTGAACAGGCCGCAATGCATTTTCGATCTGCACTCGACCGGCTTCGCCGAAATGAGCTGGACAGGGGCATCACCCTCGTCGGTCCGCACCGGGATGACCTGGTGCTCGAACTGAACGGGCTGCCCGCCAGGGGGTATGCAAGCCACGGCGAATCGTGGTCGTTCGCCCTGGCGTTGAAGCTCGCTTCGGCGACCCTGCTTCGCAGGGAATCCTCGAGCGGCGACCCAGTGCTGATGCTGGACGACGTTTTTGCGGAACTTGACCAGTCCCGCCGGGCTCGGCTGGCGGCAGCGGTCCACGATTTCGAGCAGGTTCTCATCACCGCTGCGGTGTACGAAGATGTACCAGCGGCACTGACAGGCAATACGGTGCATATTGCACGGGGCACGATTGTGACTGACACGCCATGACCGAAGAGGGTGAGCAGGAATCCGAGTCACGCTCGGTCTACCTGCGATTTCGCGCGATCTTCGGGGACGGCTCATCGCGTTCGAGCGACGCGCGGAAGCGGGCGCAACGTGAGCCAGGATCGACTGTGCCGTTCGGTGGCGGGCGCGACCCGGAAGGCCTTGGATCAATCGTCGACGCGCTGACCGCCAGGCTCGGCTGGACCTCCCCCCTTGCTCGGTCGGAACTGCTCAGTTCGTGGTCGCAGATCGTGGGTGCGGAGACCGCCGGGCACTCCGATCCGGTCGCCATCGATGAGGGTGTGCTGACTGTTCGATGCGACTCGACTGCGTGGGCGACACAGCTGCGTCTCATGCGCGTCCAGGTGATGACGAACATAGCCTCCCGGTATCCCGATACCGGAATTCATTCAGTGCGTTTTGAAGGGCCAGGCGCCCCCTCCTGGAAACGGGGCCCCAGATCAATTCCAGGGCGTGGTCCGCGCGATACTTACGGCTGACTAGGCAAAATCGGTCGCCCGCCCTAAATAAACTCCCCAGATCGCGGATTTCACCCCGCGGCGAGCCGCTCTTTGGTAGAATAGAAGGGTTGTCCTGGCAGCATCCGTCTGTGATGCACCCGCCGCGAATAACACTCGATCTACCCGGCAGGAGCCCACAACTCGATGACAGCCAATCGCTCGAATTCCGCATCTGAAGACAGCTACGGTGCAGACCAGATCCAGGTACTCGAGGGGCTCGAGGCGGTGCGCAAGCGCCCAGGTATGTACATCGGCTCCACAGGCCCGCGCGGCCTTCACCACCTCGTCTACGAGGTTGTCGACAATGCGGTGGACGAGGCGCTCGCCGGCTTCTGCGACACCATTCTCGTCACCATGCTCAAGAGCGGCGGCATCCGGGTCATCGACAATGGCCGAGGAATCCCGGTAGATCTCAACAAGTCCGAGAACAAATCATCGGTCGAAGTTGTCATGACCATCCTGCACGCCGGCGGCAAGTTCGGCGGGGGCGGGTACGCGGTCTCCGGTGGCCTGCACGGGGTCGGCATCTCCGTGGTCAACGCCCTTTCCTCAAGGGTCGACACTGAGGTGCGCAGGCAGGGCGCCGTCTGGCGAATGAGTTTCACCAACGGTGTACCGGAGGCTCCGCTCGCCAAAGGCGAGGCGACGGAGGAGACCGGAACCAGCCAGACGTTCTGGCCGAGCCCCGAAACCTTCGAGACCGTCGAATTCGACTTCGAGACCCTGCGCGCGAGATTCCAGCAGATGGCCTTCCTCAACAAGGGCCTGTCGATTACCCTCACCGACGAGCGCGAGCTCGATGGTGAAGAGCCACAATCCATCACGTATATGTACGAGGACGGTCTGGTCGACTACGTGCACTACCTCAACTCTGCGAAGAAGGTCGAGGTCGTGCATCCAGACATCATCTCCTTCGAGCTTGAAGACACTGAACTGAAGATCTCTCTCGAGGTCGCAATGCAGTGGACCACCGCCTACACCGAGAGCGTGCACACCTACGCGAACACCATCAAC
>JAODLU010000245.1 GCA_025464125.1 Microbacteriaceae bacterium
CCTCGATCTCCACGGCCAGCCCGCAGTTTCGGCAGATGAGGTGATGGTGGTGCTGGCCTGGGGTGCAGGCACGGTAGAGGTTTTCGCCGTCCTGCTGCAGGGCATCAGCTTCGCCCTCTGCGGCCAGGTCTGTCAGCGCGCGATAGACGGTGGCGAGACCGATGGATGACCCGTCCTGCCGTAATTGCGAGTGCAGCGCCTGCGCGCTCATGAACCCCTCGCTCTCGCCGAGGGCAGTGCGCACGGCCTCCCGCTGCCAGGTGTGCCTCTTCATCGCGCCACCACCGCAGTACCTGGCACCCGCGACGCACCCCGGCGGTTTCGGCGAGCGCCGATGATTCGGCAGACCACGTAGATGACGAACGAGATGGTCGTGACATACGGACTGATCGGCAGTCCGCCGCCGAGCGCGAGCAGGATGCCGCCGACCACGGAGGTGACCGCGAATGCGACGCTCAGCAGGGGTGTGAGAAACGGCGATGCTGTCACGCGCATGGCCGCTGCCGCGGGAGTGACGAGAAGAGACAGCACGAGCAGCGCTCCGACCACCTGGATCGACACCGCAGTGGCGAGGCCGAGCAGCACCATGAACACGATCGAGAGGGTGTCCACCGGCAGGCCTTTGGCGCGAGCGACATCCGCGTCGACGCTGGCGAAACTCAGCGGCCTCCAGATGACGAACAGCCCGGCGATCACGATCACCGAGATGATGATGAGAGAGAGCAGCTGGGGGTTGTCGACCGAGACGATCTGGCCCGTGAGCAGGCCGAACTTGTTGGCACTTCGCCCCTTGTACAGGGCGAGGAACAGGATGCCGAGACCCAGCCCGAAAGGCATGAGCACGGCAATGATCGAGTTCCGATCGCGCGCCCGTGAGCCGAGCATCCCGATCAACAGGGCGGCGAGCAGCGAACCGCCGATCGACCCGACCACGACATTCACTCCGAGCAGCAGGGCTGCGGATGCCCCGGCGAAACTCAGTTCGCTGATGCCGTGCACGGCGAACGCCAGGTCCCGCGTCATGACGAAAGGCCCGATCAGGCCGCCGACAACACCGAGGATTGCTCCGGCGAAGATCGAGTTCTTCACGAGCACGAGCAGTTCGCCATAGTTCTCGAACCCGAAGACCTGGTGCCAGATGTCGGTCATTCGCGAACCCCAGCCGCGTGTTCGAGATGGTCGTGCGCGCCGTAGCCTTCTGGCGCCCCGAGCACGACTATTCGACCGCGGCTGCGGATCACCTCGACAGGCGTGTCGTACATGTAGGAGAGAACCTCCGAGCGCAGTACCTCGTCTGGCGTGCCGACCTGGAAGCGCCCGCCAGCCAGGTACAGAACCCTGTCGACCATGCCGAGGATGGGGTTCACGTCGTGGGTGACGAACACGACTGCGGTGCCGAGAGCCTTGCGCTGGGCATCCACCAGTTCACTCACCTGTCGCTGGTGGTGCAGGTCGAGCGACAGCAGCGGTTCATCGCAGAGCAGCAGTTCAGGATGCCCGGCAATCGACTGCCCGACCCTCACGCGCTGCTGCTCCCCGCCTGACAACTGCGACACCGGCATTTGCGCGTACTGGGTCGCACCAACGGACTCGAGCACCTCGTCGACCCGCGCCCGCTCTGCCTTCGACGTGAACGGCAGGCCCCACCTGTGCCCGTTCAATCCGAAAGCCACCAGGTCGCGCGCGCGGAGGGGCGTTCCCTGCTCGAGCATCTTCTGCTGCGGGATGTATCCGATGCGACGACTCCCACGGCCAACCGGCCTGCCCAGAAACTCGATCGAACCGGAGGTGAGCTGCTGCTGGCCGAGGATGGTTTTCAGCAGGCTCGTCTTGCCGGTTCCATTCGGCCCAAGCACCGCCAGGAACTCTCCAGGCTGCACGTCGAGGTTGAGGTTCTGCCAGAGCTGCCTGCCACCGAACGAGAGACTGGCGCCGCGCAGGCTGAGCACGGGTTGCGTTGACGTGGTCATTGCATCGGCGCTCATGCCAGTGCCGCCTTCACTGCAGCGAGGTTTGCTGTCATCCACGAGATGTAGTGCCTGCCGGCAGGCAGCGTCTCCGTCATCGGCACGACGCCAACTCCCGCCGCCGTCGCTGCGGCGAGCACCTGGTCGGTCTGCGGGCCGGTGGTCTGCGAGTTGTAGGCGAACACCTTCACCAGGTGCGAGGAGAAGAGAGCGAGAGTCTGGCGCATGACCAGCGGGGAGACATCCGTGCCCTGCTCGATGGCCTCGCTGAATGCTGGCGGGGTCTTGTCGATGAGCCCGGATGCCGCGAGCAGGTAGAGCGGAACCGGCTCGGTGATCGCGACCCCGGCCCCGCGCGATGTTTCTGCTATCTCGGCCTCCGTCGCCTGGAGGCCTGCGAGGGACTCGGAGAACTTCGCGCCGTTGGACGTGAACTCAGCCGCCTTCGACGGCTGGCTCTCGCTGAACGCGGTCACCAGTCTCGTGACCACCTTCTGCACTGTGGCGAAGTCATACCAGAGGTGCTCGTTGAAATCATCGGGAGTGGCATAGCCGGAGATGGTGGTGGCGTTGAGAGTGACGACATCCTTGTTGCCGGCGCCAGCGAGGAGCGTGTCGACGAAGGAGTCGTAGCCGCCCCCGTTTTCGAGCACGATGTCGGCCTTGGAGAGGGAGAGCTGCACCTGGGCGTCGGCCTCGAAGGAATGCGGGTCCTGTGATGGATCGTCGATGATCGAGACGACGCTGACCGCCGAGCCACCGACCTGCCGCGCAATATCGCCGTACACGTCAGTCGAGGCGACCACGTGGATCAGGCCGTCATTGTGGCTGGGGGAGGCCGAGCATCCGGCCAGCAGGAGGGTGCAGGCAAGCATGACCGGCAGGATCTTCACGCGCATGGTGATGGGTATTTCTAATGAGTTGGGTAACGGTAATGAGATCCGTTATCAACAGCATAGGGCGTGGAGTGCAGCCGTCAATCGAGCACGGTCGGCCGGCGCGATCAGTCGAGCAGCAGCGCCGGCTCCTCGATGACGCTCGCGACGTCTGCGACGAACCGGCTCGCGACATCCCCGTCCACGATGCGGTGGTCGAAGCTGGCACCAACGGTGGTCACGAAACGCGCCCGCACTTCGCCATCGACCACCCACGGCTTCTGCCTGATCGAGCCCAGGGCGACGATCGCGACCTCACCCGGGTTCAGGATGGGCGTGCCGGTGTCCATGCCGTACGAACCGACGTTCGTGATCGTGATCGTGCCACGTGCCATATCGGCAGGCTGGGTCTTTCCGTCGCGGGCGGTGTTCGTCAAATCTTCGAGAGCGATCGCGAGTTCGCGCAGCGACAGGTCCTGGGCGTCCTTGATGTTCGGCACAAGAAGCCCTCGCGGCGTCGCGGCGGCAATGCCGAGGTTCACGTAGTGGTGCACCACGATCTCCGCGTCGGTCCAGCTGGAATTGACGGTCGGATTGCGGCGAACCGCCCAGATCAGCGCCTTCGCCATGATGAGCAGTGGGCTGACCCGCACTCCCGCGAAGTCCGGCGAGTTCTTCAGCCTCTTCACGAACTCCATCGTGCGGCTGGCATCGACGTCAGTGAAGATGCTGACGTGCGGCGCGCTGAACGCGCTCTGCACCATGGCGGTGGCGATCGCCTTGCGCACGCCCTTCACCGGGATGCGCTCCTCCCGCTCCTCGCCCCATTCCGGTGTCTGGATATTGCGGAACACGCTCGCCTGCGAAGCCTGGCGAATGACATCGTCGCGGGTGATCTCGCCAGCGAGTCCGGTTGGGTTCACCGTTGCAAGCTCGACGCCCAGGTCTTTCGCCAGTTTTCGAATGGGCGGCTTGGCGATGACCACATGGGCTGAGGATGCCGGAACCGACGTCAGTCGAACAGCCGGCCCTGCGGCGGCGGCTGCCGGTGGTGCCTGCGCCGCAGCGCCAGGGCGGCCGCGGCGGGACGACACCGCGCCCTTCAGCCCGTAGCCGACGAGCACAGCACCCGGCTTCTCTTCTTCGTTGGAGATGCTGCGCGCGGCATCGGCGACCGCTCCACTCATCTCCGTCGACTCCGCGGGCTGCCCCGGCGCTTCAGGCGCGGGAGCGGCACCGGATGAGGAGACGGTGATGATCGGCGTGCCGACATCCACCATCTGGCCCTCCTCGACGAGGAGGCCAGTGACGACACCGGCGAACGGCGATGGCAGTTCGACGAGCGATTTCGCGGTCTCGATCTCTACGAGCACCTGGTTGACGGTGACCGTGTCGCCGATCTTCACCTTCCAGGCCACGATCTCGGCCTCGGTAAGACCCTCTCCAACATCGGGAAGGGTGAATTCTGAGCTGCTCATCGTGCGCTCCTCACATCTCTAATACGCAAGCGACCGGTCCACTGCTTCGAGGATGCGGTCAGCATCAGGAAGGTAAAGGGTCTCGAGTTTGGCCGGGGGGAATGGGGTGTCGAAGCCTGTGACGCGCAGCACGGGCGCCTCGAGCGAGTAGAACGCCCGCTCGGTGACGGTCGCGGCGATCTCGCTCGAGACCGACACGAAACCCTGCGCCTCGGCCGCAACGACCAGGCGCCCGGTCTTCTGCACGCTCGCGATGATGGGCGCGTAGTCGATGGGGGAGAGCGAC
>JAODLU010000256.1 GCA_025464125.1 Microbacteriaceae bacterium
CGAACCGCGATCAGCGAACTCAGCCGATGCACGTCGCTTCCCTGGCTGCTGCCAGCGCCGAGTGGTACGTCGACGAGCACCGTCGCGCCGATGGGAAGGTCACCGCGGATGGCCTCTGCCCCATCGATGAGCCGCATCGCCCGCGATGAGCCTGAGCCCTGCCACTGGGGCACGACGTAGAAGGTTGCTGCCACGGTTCAAGTATGGCTGGTCGCGCGCCGGCTTTCAGATCGTGCGTTTGGCCTTCGCGAGCAACGCCTTGAGGCCTTCGACATCGGCAGTGGCTCCGTATGCCGGACGATCCCGTTCGACACGCCAACTCTCGGACAGCGGTCCGATGTTGACCGAGTCGAAACCGAAACTGTCATAGAGCGCCTGCACGAACTCCGCAGCATCTTCGAAATCCGATGCGGTTGCGAGTGCGCGCCTGGCGGGATCCCCGGCCGGCCTAGAATCGGCGGTGATCGCCGCAGCCTGGATCGCGTTGAACCCCTTGGCGACCCTGGCGCCCGTGAGGTGCAGCTGCAGCATGCCGGACACGGTCGCCTGGCCGGCGTCGAGGGCTGGCACGTGGCCGTCACGCTCGAAGTAGTAATTGTTCGTGTCGATCACGATCTTGCCGTCGAGTGGCTCGACCGGCACAGAGGTATAGGCATGAAATGGGATGCTCACCACAGCCACATCCGCGGCCATGGCTGCCTCAGCTGTGGTTGCTGCACTAGCGCGTGGCCCGAGCTCCACCATCAGGCCGGCAAGCGTGGCCGGCCCGCGTGAATTGCTGAGCACCACGTCGTACCCAGCTTCGATCGACTTGCGGGCGACCTGGCTGCCGATATGGCCCGCGCCGATGAATCCAATTGTTGTCATGATGGCGCAACGCTGCTGCATACCGGTTTTGTTCCATGCTGCAGGTGCTTCGGCCCATCCGGCGGCGAACTCTCAGCCGAGGTGGATGCCGACCAGCGGGCTGGTGACCAGTTCCGCACTGCCGCCCGTGCTGTCCGGCGAGAAGTCGATCGCGGCCGATAGCTGGTAATCGCCGGCGGCGACATGCTCAAGGCCCTGGCGAAACGATGGTGCCGACTCATCCTCGGTCGAGCAGCTGACAGGAACGAACGACGCGTTGTAGGTCATCGACGCGCCGGGCTCGAGGTCCACGACCGCGGCCATCATGATCATGGCCCCGTTGCTGTGCCAGAGCGTGATGCCATCGCGAGACAGGGTTATCGCCGGGGTGGCCGCGGTGGTGCCGCTCACCCGCTGGGTGCCGGTATTGGTCATCGTGACTGCACCCGAGACTGAGTCGGCTGATGCAGCTGCACTGTTCGCGAATTTCACGGAGAGCACGAGGCCCGACGCCGCTGGTGACACTTCTGCCAACTGTCCGCCACAGAGGTTGATCTTCTCGGCGGGGGCACGCTTCTGCAACTGTGGCGCTGCAGCCCCGTCTGGCGCCGCTTCACTGCTCGCGGCACTGCCGCCGGCGAGGTTCATCGGGCCAGGGCGCTGCACAATGCTCCGGATGCCGCCAACGCTGGCTACTCCGATGCCGACGACTGCCAGCGTGGTGGCGCCGCCCACGACGAGCTGTTTCGCGCGGTGTCCCCGTCGACTCCGGCGGAGCACCGCACCGGTGTCGATGTCTCGTGGCTTCGCGTTATCGGCTGCCCGCTGCAGCATGTCGCGCAAGTCTTTCTCGGAGGTCATCTCAACGCGCCTTTCCGGTAGTCAGTGATGGTGCTGGCGGCTGGGCCGCAGCATCGTCTTCTGTGAGTGCGACCTGCATTTTCGCCAGGCCGTCGCTGAGGTATCGCTTGACCGCGCCAGGGCTGATGGCGAGCCATTCTGCGATGTCGTCGACTTTGAGGTCTTCGTAGTACCGCAGCACCAGGCAGGCACGCTCCCGCGGGCTGAGCCGTGCGAGCTGCGCTGCCAGGTCTATTCGACTTTCGGATTCCGGCCCGGCCGGTTCCACGAACTCGGGCACCGCTGTGAGGTGGGCGATCCTGCGCCATCGTGAGACGCGGCGGCCACCGTCGAGATAGCTGTTCAGTATCACGCGCCGCACGTATGCCTCTGCACTTGTGACGCTGTATCCGTTGCGGAGGCGACCGAACGTTTTGACCAGGGCATCCTGCACGAGGTCGGCTGCCTGGTCGGGGTCGCCGCAAATCAGGTGCGCATAGCGAGTGAGCGCGTCGCCACGCTCGGCAACGAGCGTCGTGACAACGCCCTGCCAGCCTTCGGCCCGCGCTGTCGCAGCCCGCGTGGTTGCTGCTGTGCCAGCCACTCGCCCTCCCCTGTCCGTCGAAGCATTCTTACCTGCTAAGACGAACGAGGGGGGCGAAACGTTGTGGTTGAGCCTGAATCAGCCTGAATCAGCCTGAATCAGCCTGCGAAGGTCAGTCGGCAGCTGGCGGGGAGAGCCTGCGACGGATGTCCGCCAGCTGGCCATTCAGCTGCTCTGGCATGCGATCGCCGAAGCCTGCGAAGAACTCCTCGGTCTGGTCGAGCTCGGAGAGCCAGCTCTCGGCATTCACATCGAAGAGCTGGTCCCATGCGTCGGCGTCGACATCGATGCCCTCCAGGTTGATTCCTTCGGCAGTCGGCTTCCAGCCGAGCGGGGTGTCGATGGCCGGAACCCGTCCGTCTACACGCTCGAGGATCCACTCGAGAACCCTGGAGTTCTCGGCGAAGCCTGGCCAGAGGAAGCTTCCGTCGTCGCCCTTGCGGAACCAGTTCACCTGGAAGATGCGCGGCACTGATCCACTTTCGCGGAGCTTCTTACCCATCTTCAGCCAGTGCGACCAGTGGTCGGCCATGTTGTATCCGCAGAACGGCATCATGGCGAATGGATCACGGCGAAGCTCGCCGACTACGCCCTCTGCCGCTGCCGTGCGCTCGGACGACACAGTTGCACCGATGTAGACACCGTGCTCCCAGTCGCGAGCCTCGACGACCAGCGGAACGTTGGTCGCGCGGCGACCGCCGAAGATGATGGCGTCGATGACAACGCCCTCCGGGTCTTCCCAGCTCGATGCGATCGAGGGAGCCTGGCGAGCGGCAACGGTGAAGCGGGAGTTCGGGTGGGCAGCCGGGGTGCCGGTCGACGGCGTCCAGTCCTTGCCCTGCCAGTCGACCAGGTGGTCAGGAGCCTTCTCTGTGAGGCCCTCCCACCAGACATCCCCGTCATCGCGCAGGGCGACGTTGGTGAAGATCGTGTGACCCCAGAGGGTCTCGATCGCGGTTGCGTTGGTGGAGGGACCGGTTCCCGGAGCGACCCCGAAGAATCCGGCCTCGGGGTTGATCGCGCGAAGCTTGCCGTCTTTGCCCGGCTTCAGCCATGCGATGTCATCGCCGATCGTCTCGACCTTCCAGCCAGGAATCGAGGGCTTCAGCATCGCGAGGTTCGTCTTGCCGCACGCGGAGGGGAATGCTGCAGCGATGTGGAATACCTTGCCACGGGGGTTCGTGAGCTTGATGAGCAGCATGTGCTCGGCGAGCCAGCCCTCGTCACGCGCCATGACCGACGCGATGCGGAGCGCAAACGACTTCTTGGCGAGCAGCGCGTTTCCGCCGTAGGCAGATCCGAATGACCAGATCTCGCGGGTCTCGGGAAAGTGCGAGATGTACTTGGTGTCATTGCACGGCCACGCGACATCCTCGGCGCCGTCGAGCAGCGGGGCACCAACTGTGTGTGCAGCCCGCACCCACTCGGTGTCAGGGGTGATGAGGCGAAGGGCCTGCGTGCCCATGCGGGTCATGATGCCGACGCTTGCGACGACGTATGGCGAATCGGTGACCTGCACGCCGAGCTTCGACAGCGGACTGCCGAGCGGGCCCATCGAGAACGGGATGACGTACATCTTGCGACCGCGCATGCTGCCAGTGAACAGCGGGGTGAGCGTTGCGCGCATCTCGTCGGGCGCCACCCAGTTATTGGTTGGGCCTGCGTCGATCTGCTTCTCCGAGCAGATGAAGGTGCGTGACTCGACCCTGGCGACGTCATTCGGGTTGCTGCGGGCGAGGAAGCTGTA
>JAODLU010000285.1 GCA_025464125.1 Microbacteriaceae bacterium
GTGCCATCCATGTCCCAGAGAACGGCGGCAGGGCTGAGTTGGGTCACGTGAACCGAGTTTAGACGGGCAGGGGTTCTATCCTTGACTGAACGAAGGCGCACCAGGTGGGTGCGGCGGTGAAGGTGGCGAGTGTCGAATACAGGAATCCTCAAGGGTCGGCTGCTTGTGGTCGCCTTCGAAGGCTGGAACGACGCTGGTGAAGCGGCGAGCGGCGCGGTGCGAATGCTCAAGGACCTGCTCGACCTTTATCCGATAGCGGAGATCGACTCTGAGCGTTATTTCGACTTCCAGTTCAACCGCCCGACCATCTCCCAGGACGATGATGGCAATCGCCAGCTGATCTGGCCGAGCGTCACCACCTACGGGCCGACTTCGGTGCTGGCGCAGCGCACCCTGGCGGCGGAGAACCTCGGCCTCGCAGACGACGCAGACCTGTCGGTTGGCGCGCATAACGAGTCGAACATTTACCTGCTCCTCGGTACCGAACCGTCACGCAACTGGCGGAGCTTCACCGACGAGATCATGCAGACGATTGTCGACAACGAGATCGGCGCTGTCGTCTTTCTTGGCGCGATGCTCGCGGACGTTCCTCATACGCGCCCCATCTCAGTGTTCGTCGGCAGCGACAACGCGGATGTGCGCCGGGAGATCGAGGTCGAGCGCAGCTCGTATGAGGGTCCGGTCGGCATTCTCACAGTGCTCGGCGAGGCCGCTGAGAAGGCGGGCATCCCGACCGTGTCGGTCTGGGCATCCGTGCCCCACTACGTGCACAACGCCCCGTCGCCCAAAGCGACCCTGGCAATCATCGACAAGCTCGAGGAGATCATCGACGTGGTCATCCCGCGCGGCGATCTCGTCGACGAGTCAGCGGCATGGGAGAGCGGCATCGATGCGCTGGCGAGCGACGACGACGAGATGGCGTCATACATCAGCCAGCTCGAGCAGGCTCGCGACACTGTCGACTCCCCAGAGGCGAGCGGCGAGGCAATCGCCCAGGAGTTCGAAAAATACCTGCGCAAAAACGATGGCAAGGCTGACGGTCGGGGTACTGCTGGTCCCTCGAACCCCGACGACTGGCGCCCGAAGGACTAGATCGCATCCCCGGCACGGAGCTGGATTCCGAGCAGAGCATCGACCGCGCTCACCAGCGATCGGGTTGGAGTGGTTTCGGATGCGGTGCGTGCGTCGAGCCACGCAAGGGCGGCAGGGGTATCCAGGTCCTGTGCAAGCAGGGACCGGAGCTGGTCTACAGAGTTGTCAGCAGACTCGGTGGCGGAGGAAGCCCAGGCCTTCCAGGCCGCAAGGCGCGCGGCGGCAGTGTTGAGGTGGGCTTCCGTCCACTCCCAGTCCGACCGGTAATTCTCAGTAAGGAGGTCCAGACGAATAACTGCGGGGTCGGTTCCCCCGGCGTCCAGCTTGGACACGAACACCAGATTGCCGAGCGACTTACTCATTTTCTCGCCGTGGTAGCCGACCATGCCCGAATGGGCATATATGCCAGCGAGATCGTGTCCGGTGAGTGCCGCCGCGTGCCCGGCGCTGAACTCATGGTGCGGAAACAGTAGATCTGATCCGCCGCCGTTCACAGTTACCGGGGCAGGTAGGTGCCGGAGCGCAATCACCGAGCATTCGATATGCCAACCTGGCCTGCCTGGTCCCACAACCGATTGCCACGCTGGCTCGCCTGCGCGTTCGCCGCGCCAGAGGAGTGGATCGAGAGGGTCGCGTTTGCCCGCGCGGAGGGGATCTCCCCCACGCTCAGCGCTATAGGCGAGCATTGCATCCCGCCCAAGATTGCTTTCCTGGCCGAGGAACCATGGCGCGGAGTTCGCCGCGCTGTCGAAGTAAACGTCACCCGAATCGTCTACGCGGTAGGCGATTCCGTGCTCCAGAAGCTCAAGCACGGACTCCGCGATCTGCGGAATAACCTCCGTCACGGCCACATAAGAGTCCGGCGGGATGATTCGGAGGAGTTCCATGTCGCGCCGGAACAGGTCGGTCTGGGTCTCGGCGAGTTCACGCCAGTCCACACCGTCGCGTGCGGCGCGTTCGAGGAGGGGGTCATCGACATCCGTAGTGTTCTGTGCGTAGCGCACCTCGAACCCGGCATCGAGCCAGAGGCGCACAAGCGTGTCGAACGCCAGGTACGTGGCCGCGTGACCGAGATGGGTCGCGTCATATGGCGTGATGCCGCAGACATAGAGGCTGGCTGTTGAACCGTGCGGACGAGCCTCAACCAGGCCCTGGCTCTTCGAATCGAAGATGCGGGGAATGACTCCAGCCCCGATGGGTTCGGGTACTGTCGGTCGTTGCCACGCTTTCACTTTCGCAGTTTAGGCGATGCCAATCACTCGTCTTCGAGCTCACCGTGCCACGCGGCGGTTTCCAGCGCCTCTTCGGCAGTAAATGCCATGCCAGTAATGCTTGTCGGCACAATCGCGCCGGGCGCCGCGGCTTCACCATCCAACGGATCGGTGAAGCGCTTCATGATTCCCGTTCTTGAGGTGGCAGCCTTTGGCGCTAACGCGCCTAGAGCTGCAAGGTTCGCTCGACCACCTGCTGGGCGACAACTCTCAACGTAAGGCCGTTATTTCGAGCGTACGCCCGCAGTGTGCCGAAAGCAGTGTCCATATCGACGTCGTGGATCTGGGCGAGCACACCCTTTGCCTGCTCGATAATCACACGGCTGGTCAAGGCGTGCTGCAGCTGGTCCTTCGCGATTTGATTCTCGCGAATTGCCCGTTCGTGCAGGATGCCGATCGTCGCGACATCGGCAAGACCCTGTGCGGCCGACGCGTCTTCCGGTGCCAGGAAACCCAGCTGGGTGCGAAAAAGGTTCAGAGTGCCCAGTACATTGCCGCGCAGGCGAAGCGGCACTGCGTGCACGGATTTAAACCCCTGCTCTTCGGCCTCGCGTGCAAAGTCTGGCCAACGCTCCGCAATCGAGGCAATGTCATCCACGGCAACCGCGGACCCGGTGGTGAAGCATTCGACGCACGGGCCCAGCCCTGCCCGCAACTGCATTATCTCGACCAGCCTGCTCTTCTCGCTGGTGGACGCCACGACGGCGAGATCGCCAGATCCATCGACGAGCATGAGTCCAGCGGCCGACGCGTCAAGCAGTTCGGCGCACGCGTCTACCAGGCTCTGCAGGAGATCGACCACGTCATAACCGGCGACAAGAGTGTCTGCCAGGGTTACAAAGGTGTCGACGAGTCGACCCTCCCGTGTCATGGCAACCATACGACAAGACTACTCCCGGCTCAGGCCGGGTCGTGAGTCATAGCCGAGGGAAAAATCGAGCCGGCGCTCGACGACATCATTCGCGATTTCGCGTACCGTGC
>JAODLU010000162.1 GCA_025464125.1 Microbacteriaceae bacterium
GGTGGATTCGCATCCTCCAACATCGAGATCGACGTCACCGCAGGGAACGATGCAGACCTGCGGAAGGCCTCTGACGCCATCCTCGCGAAGGTCAACAAGCTCCATGTGGTTGCCAGCTCCTCGAGCAACCTCTCGGCCTCGCTGCCATACATAGCAGTGCAGATCGACCGTGCAGCCGCGGCCGCGAAGGGGCTCAGCGAGTCGCAGGTCGGCGCAATAGTGACCCAGGCGATGAACCCGAGCGCGACCGGCACCATCGTGATCGACGAGAAGACGCTGTCGATCTACGTCGCCAATTCAAGCGCGCCAACGACCATCGCTGATCTCAACGCATTCAGCATCGCCACTCCGCGCGGGGCCGTTCCGCTCTCCGATCTCGCCACGATCAAGACGGTCAACGGACCCTCGAGCATCACCACCATCAAGGGGCTGCGCAGCGCAACCCTGCAGGTCGTGCCCGGCACCGATAACACCGGGACCGCATCCGCCCAGGTGAGTTCTGCCGTCGCCAAGGTGAAGCTGCCGGCCAGTGCTACGGCTGAGCTCGGAGGGGTCACAACCCAGCAGGGGGACTCGTTCTCCCAGCTCGGGCTGGCCCTCCTTGCGGCCATCCTGATCGTCTACGTGGTGATGGTTGCAACGTTCAAGAGCCTTCGCCAGCCGCTGCTGCTGCTGGTGTCCGTGCCCTTCGCGGCCACGGGCGCGATCGTGCTGCAGGTGATTTCCGGTGTCCCGCTCGGTGTCGCCTCGCTAATCGGTGTGCTGATGCTGATCGGCATCGTCGTGACCAACGCGATCGTGCTTGTCGACCTGATCAACCAGTACAGAACGAGAGGCATGAAGGTGGCTGACGCCATTGTGCACGGTGCCTCGCGTCGACTGAGGCCCATCCTGATGACAGCGCTCGCGACCATCGGCGCCCTGATCCCGCTCGGCATCGGACTCACCGGCCACGGCGGTTTTATCTCCCAACCGCTGGCGATCGTCGTGATCGGCGGCCTCGTCTCCTCGACGGTACTCACGCTCATCGTGCTGCCCGTGCTCTACTACCTGGTGGAGGGCGCCAAGGAACGTCGCGCCGACCGCAAAGCCGCGAAGGCAGACGAGCCAGCACCGGTCCAGGTATAAGCGGCTGAGCTGCCTGAACTACGCGGCCAGGTTCTCGTCGAAGAAGGCGAGGATGCGGCCGCGCAGGTTCGTTCCGAGCATCGCGATCGAGTGCAGCGGGCCCCGCACTGTGATGAATGTGGTGTCGACGCCGTGCCTGCGCAGCTCAGCCACGAACGCCTCTGACTGGTCGAGCGGGATGCGCTCGTCGATGGAGTGCGCCACGAAGAACGGTGGATCGGTGACATCCACCTGATAGAGGGGCGAAGCCTTCTTCGCGGCACCGCACAGCCCGAGGGTCGTGCAGTGCAGGTACTGCAGCTGCAAAGGGATGAAGCTGTCCTCCTCTGGACCCGCTGAGGTGAGGTCGGCTGGTGCGCTGAGTTCGGCCACCGCAGCAACCCGGGAACCGGTAGTGCGGTCGCCGTAGCCGCTCGTGCCGAGCATCGAAACCAGGTTGCCGCCGGCCGAGCCCCCGAACGCGCCAATGCGATCGGGGTCGATGTCGTACTTGTCGACGGTGCTTGGCTCGCGCATCCATTTCACCGCTGCCTGCACATCGCTGAGGCCATCGGGAAAGGGGTAGGCCGGAGCGAGCCGGTAGTCCACCGAAAACGCCACGTAGCCCGCGTCGGCGAGCCAGGCGCAGACGCTCCGCCACGAGATCTCGTCCTTCGTTCCGGTGCGCCAGCTGCCGCCGTGCACCACAACGATCGCAGCCCTGGGGGTGGTCGAATCCGTCGTGTTCGGCAGGCACACGTTGAGTTTCTGTGGCGCATCGTCGACAGTCCGGTAGACGATGTTCTCCCGCACGCGGATGTCGGGGTATGCCAGAAACTGCCGCAGGGCCGGCTGCGCGATAGTGATGCTCTGCTCAACAGGTGCCGGGCGTCCTGGCGATGCGCAGGCGGCGAGCGAGGCGGCCATGGCGAGCGCGGCCAGTGCTGGCAGCAGGCGCCTGCGCTGCGGCATCCGGCGAACACGCCTCATGATTCGGGCCAATGCGTCATTATTCGGGCCAATCTAATGCGCTTTCTCTCGCCATCGGGTAATGTAATGCAGTCGGCTCTAGACATCGCGAAATCTCGCGAATGGGTTTGTAAGTCTTTCGGGCCGGTTTCTCACTCTCCAACTACTCCTTGGAACACGTGAGAACAATCACGTATGTGAACGGTCCTGGCCAAAGATTGCCCGGGTTCCAGCAGAAGTGCTGCTAGTTGGTAGCGCGCTGCCATGCAATTAAACACAACCCGGAAAGTCATCATGGCAAATCAGTTCAACGCGGGCAAAAAAGTGCCTGCAACCAAGAAGTTCAACACCTCGGGCCCGGCCAAGGCCGGCAGCCGCAGCGAAGGCCACCGCGGCTTTCACGGCGACGCAGCCCCGGTGAAGAAGCGCTGGAACGCGGATGAGCGTGCCTCCCGCACCGGCGACCGCCCGGCTACGACCGACCGTCGTCCCAACTGGACCCCCACCAACGATCGCCCGGAACGCCCAGCGCGTCCCGCATACGGCGACCGCCCGCAGCGCACCGAGCGTCCGTCGTACGGCGACCGCCCGGCTCGCACCGAGCGACCCTCCTACAACGACCGTCCGGCATACAACGCCCGCCCGGCCAGCTCCGAGCGCCCCGCGTATGGCGACCGCCCGGCCCGCACCGAGCGTCCGTCGTACGGTGACCGCCCCCAGCGCACCGAGCGTCCCTCATACGGCGACCGCACCGAGCGCCCGTCGTACAACGACCGCCCCGCCCGCACCGAGCGTCCCTCATACGGCGATCGTCCGGCCACGGGTGACCGCGCACCGCGCACAGAGCGTCCTTCGTACAACGACCGTCCGGCTCGCACCGAGCGCCCCTCGTACGGCGACCGCCCTTCGTACAACGACCGTCCTGCCCGCACCGAGCGTCCCTCTTATGGTGACCGTCCGGCCACCGGCGACCGCGCCCGCACCGAGCGTCCCTCGTACAACGACCGTCCGGCCCGCACCGAGCGCCCTTCGTACAACGACCGCCCGGCTCGCACCGAGCGTCCCTCATACGACCGCCCGCAGCGCTCATATGAGGACCGCGCACCGCGTCGCGACTCCGAACCGCGCAACTCCGACTACTACCCCGCGAAGAACGACACGAAGTCTGCTGCATTTGCGGCTCACGAAGACGTCGTGCTCGAACGCCTCGAGGCCAAGGTCATCACGGCCGGCGACGCTGCAGGAGTCACCTGGAAAGACCTCGGCATCGGCGACAACATGAGCCGCCAGCTGGCGATCATGGGCGCTGAGACCCCGTTCCCGATCCAGG
>JAODLU010000338.1 GCA_025464125.1 Microbacteriaceae bacterium
CGGTGAAACCGAAGCGATCTTCGTAGACGGTTTCGTGCACATAGGAGGTGCCGGTCGCCTGGGTGAGGGCCACGATCAGTGGCTGCTGCCAGTCAGTCATGAAGCCCGGGTGCACATCCGTCTCGACGGTCACCGGCTTCAGTTCGCCGCCCGGGTGGTAGAAACGGATGCCATCGTCTTCGACATCGAACGCGCCGCCGACTTTGCGAAACACGTTGAGGAACGTCATCATCTCGGCCTGGCGTGCACCCTCCACGAAGATGTCGCCCTTGGTAACGAGGGCTGCGGATGCCCAGCTCGCCACCTCGTTGCGGTCGAAGAGTGCGCGGTGCTTGTAACCCTCGAGCCGCTCGACGCCCTCGATGAGGATGACCCGGTTCGGTTCGACAGAGATGATCGCGCCCATCTTCTGCAGGATGGCGATCAGGTCCATGATCTCGGGCTCGATGGCCGCGTTGGTCCGTTCGGTCGTGCCCTTGGCGCGGACCGCGGATAGCAGTACCTGCTCTGTGGCACCGACGCTCGGGTACGGCAGCGAGATGTTCGCTCCGTGCAGCCCATTCGGTGCGGTGATGTAGATGCCCTCGAAGCTCTTATCGACGACGGCGCCCATCGCACGCAGCGCGTCGAGGTGGAAGTCGATTGGGCGGTCGCCGATGCGGCAGCCGCCGAGGTCGGGAATGCGCGCCTCGCCGAGGCGGTGCAGCAGCGGACCGCAGAAGAGAATGGGGATGCGACTGGAACCCGCGTGCGCGTCGATCTGCGCGAAATGCGCCTTCTCGACGTTGCTGGTGTCGAAGTGCATCTCGCCGGGGTTCGGCGTCGTGACGTTGACGCCGTAGACCTCGAGCAGGCCGCGAACGACCTGCACGTCGCTGATATCTGGCACGTCGCGCAGGATGCTCGGAGTTTCACCGAGCAACGCGGCGACCATCGCTTTGGTGGCCAGGTTTTTGGCCCCACGCACCTGGATGCGGCCCTTCAGCGGATTGCCGCCAGTGATCGTGATCTGGTCGGACATGAGCCCCACCCTCTGGCCAGCGTTGCGGGAATCGGCACTGCTGGCATCCGTCACGATGGAGCTCACTTATTCACCTGCCACATGTAATTCGGGGAGAGTCCTGGGGCGCCAGGATTCCCGTCGTGCTTCGAAACTTGTGATCTGCGCCTCATCGCGCAGGGTGAGTCCGATGTCATCCAGGCCTTCGAGCAGCCTCCACCGAGTGTAATCGTCGATCTGGAACGGCGCGCTGAAGCCGCCGATTGTGAATGTCTTCTCGACAAGGTGCACCGATGCGTGTACGCCGGGCTGCGCGTCAATTGCCGCCCAGGCTTTCTCGAGATCGCTCTCCTCGATCTCGCCGGTGACGAGCCCCTGCTTGCCTGAGTTGCCCCGGAAGATGTCGCCGAACCTGGGGCTCAGCACCACGTCGAAGCCGTAGTCGCGGAGCGCCCACACCGCGTGCTCGCGACTGGAACCCGTGCCGAAGTCGGGGCCGGCGAACAGCACTCTCGCGCCCTCGAACTGCGGCTGGTTGAGAACGAACTCCGGGTCCTGGCGCCAGGAGTAGAACAGCGCGTCGTCGAAGCCCGTCTTGGTAACCCGCTTGAGAAAGACCGCTGGGATGATCTGGTCTGTGTCGACGTTGGCCCGCTTGAGCGGCACCGCGACGCCCTCGACGATGGAGATCTTGTCCATTAGCGCGCACCTTCGTTCGTGAGGTCCCACGGCGAACTGAGCGTGCCCCGGATGGCGGTGGCAGCAGCCACCAGGGGTGACACGAGGTGGGTGCGACCGCCCTTGCCCTGCCTGCCCTCGAAGTTGCGATTGGAGGTGGACGCGCAGCGCTCACCTGGTGCCAGCTGGTCGGGATTCATGCCGAGGCACATCGAGCAGCCTGCGAAGCGCCACTCGGCACCGAATGCCTCGACGATCTTGTCGATGCCCTCGGCCTCGGCCTCGATGCGCACGCGGGCAGACCCCGGCACGACCATGACCCGCACGCCATCCGCCTTCTTCTGGCCCTTGATGATGGATGCGAATGCCCGCAGGTCTTCGATGCGGCTGTTCGTGCACGAGCCCATGAAGACTGCGTCGACGTGGATGTCTTTCAGGGGGGTGCCGGCGGCGAGGTCCATGTATTCGAGCGCGCGCTCGGCAGAGGACCGCTCGTTCAGGTCGGCGATCTGCGCAGGGTCTGGCACGTTCTCGCTCAGCGAGACGCCCTGGCCGGGGTTTGTGCCCCAGGTGACGAACGGTTCCAGCGTGTTCGCATCGAGCAAAACCTCGGCGTCGAACACGGCTTCGTCATCAGTCGCCAGCGTGTTCCAGTACTCGACAGCGGCATCCCAGTCGGCTCCGCGCGGTGCGTGAGCGCGACCTTTGAGATAGTCGTAGGTGGTCTGGTCTGGTGCAACCATTCCGGCGCGGGCACCGGCCTCGATCGACATGTTGCAGATGGTCATGCGACCATCCATCGACAGGGCGCGGATGGCGCTGCCGCGGTATTCGAGCACGTAGCCCTGGCCGCCGCCGGTGCCGATCTTCGCGATGACGGCGAGGATGATGTCTTTCGCCGTCACGCCGGGGCGAAGCTCGCCCTCGACCGTGATCGCCATCGTTTTGAATGGCTTCAGCGGCAACGTCTGCGTCGCGAGAACGTGCTCGACCTCGCTGGTTCCGATGCCGAAGGCCATTGCACCGAACGCGCCGTGCGTAGAGGTGTGCGAGTCGCCGCAGACCACGGTGATGCCAGGCATGGTGAGGCCGAGCTGCGGGCCGACGACGTGCACGATGCCCTGCTCGATGTCGCCGAGGGAGTGCAGGCGAACACCGAACTCCTTGGCATTGCGGCGGAGGGTGTCGATCTGCGTGCGGCTGGTGAGGTCGGCGATCGGCTTGTGGATCTCGAGCGTCGGAGTGTTGTGGTCTTCAGTCGCGATCGTGAGATCAGGTCGGCGCACAGGGCGGCCGGCCTGGCGGAGGCCGTCGAAAGCCTGCGGGCTCGTCACCTCGTGCACGAGGTGGAGGTCGATGTAGATGAGGTCGGGTGTTCCGTCTTCACCCTTGGCGACCAGGTGGTCGTCCCAGACCTTCTGCGCCAGGGTGCGCGGGCGGGGGTTTACTGCGATTTCGCTAGTCATGCGTGCGGTCTCCAATAAGAACTCTTGGTCGGCCAGCGGCGCGTTTTGTCAACGCCGGTCCCCGCGACGAGGGAGGCCAGAAAACTAGGACTCGTCGCGGCTACGAAGGAGAAGCAGACCGTTCAACACCTGTTCAGGCTAACACCGTTTACCTGTGGCACGAGGGGGCTATCAGGCCAGTCGCACCTGGATGATGTAGTCGCCGAGTTCGAGTTCTGCGCCA
>JAODLU010000359.1 GCA_025464125.1 Microbacteriaceae bacterium
AGCTGCTGCGCCATCACCTGGAAGCCGTAGCAAATACCCAGCACCGGAATACCGAGCTTCAGGATGCCAGGGTCCAGCTGCGGCGAACCCTCCTCGTAGACACTCGACGGCCCACCACTCAGCACGATGCCGAGCGGGTTCATGGCCGCGACATCCTCGGCGCTGATCGTGTGCGGCACGATCTCGGAATAGACGTTGGCTTCGCGAACGCGGCGGGCGATCAACTGGGCGTACTGGGCGCCGAAGTCGACGACGAGAACAGGCTGCTGGGCAGTCTCAGCGCTAATTGGTTACCTCCACCGGTACAGGTGCTTCGAGTGCCACGAGCTCGCGGTTGGTGCGGCGGGTGATGAAACCCTCGACTATGAAGGAGAGGAATGGCACGACTCCGCCGAGCGCGATCTGGATGAACCTGCTGAACGGCCAGCGCATCAGGCTCCACAGCCGGAAGTCGCTGAACAGGTAGACGACGTAGAGCCAGCCGTGCGCGATCAGGATGCCCGTCGACAGGTTCACGCCGCTGAGTTTCTGCGGGTCCACCGGGTTCCACGGCACGAGGGCGAGGAAACCTGCAGGGCTGAGGAGGTAGATCTCCCGGTGGATGCCCGTGTACTTGAGGATCATCTCCAGGCACAACAGCAGCAGGAAGCTGCCGGTGATGTACGCGAATACGCGGTAGAACTTGAGCGCTGCGCGGATGCGGGGGATGTCGGAGATCTTCGGGCGAACGGCCATGCGGCTAGTTTACTTCGGCGAGCTTGTCGTCGGATTTGTGCAACTCGGCCTGCTCGAGGGCCTCCTCCTGCTCGCGTTCCCACGCGTCCCGCACCAGTCGGTACCAGAGGAAGATGCCGAAACCGGCGAAGACCACCCACTCCGCCGCGTAGAAGATGTTGAGCCAGTTGAGCTCCACCTGCGACACCGGCTTCGGCGAGTAGATCTTCGTGAGGCCGGCACTCGGCCGCTCTGCCACGAGGTAGCCGCCGTAGACACCAGCGCCATCCGCCGTCTTCCACAGGTTCACCATGGCGCCGGAGTTCAGCGTGCTGAGTTTGCCGTGCTCGAAGTCGGAATCCTGTGGGGCCTCGCTCACGAAGTAGCGGCCGTCGAATGCTGCGGTAGTTGTCACCGTGGAGGCCTGCAGCCTGTCCATCGCCTGGGTTGCTGCTTTCTTCGTCGGCGCCCAGCCCACTGCGACCGGAAGGCCAGCCCGAAGCCCGCTGTTCAGTTCAGCCGAGAAATGCCCGACCACCCAGAATCCGGATGCCCCGTGGTTCAGCCTCGTCGACAGCACGACGTAGTCGTGGGGCACCCACACCCCCGCAACGCTCACCAGCTGCCCGTCGGAATCGTCGAGCTGGGGAGCCTGTGGCTTCGCAATGGTGTCGAGCGGAACAACGGTCTCGGTCGGACGAGTCTCGATGGTGCCGGTCGCGACTGCCCGCGACAGCTGCCACTGGCTGAGGGCAGCGAAGCCGGCGGCGAGCGCCAGCGCGAGAACCAGGGCCGCGATCCAGCGGGGGCGACGTGCGACAGACCACATGCGGTTTAGTACTCCGGATCTCTCTTGCGTTCGGTCTGCTCGTCCGACTGCTGCATTGCCTGCTCGATGAGCGGGTCGATCAGCGGCTCGTTCGGCACCTCGACAGTCTCCGGGTCGAACAGCCCTGCATCGGGCTCGTCGACCTCGTCGAACTGCAGCGTCTGACCGGCGGATGCTGCCTCAACGAGCGCGATCGTCTCGTCGCTCATCGCGGCCCGCTGGGCGTTCTGCAGTCGCTTCTTCCTGGTGCGGAACAACACTGCACCCGCGCGCTCGGAGTTAGCTGCGAGCACCGGGCCGATGATCGCCATGACGAGCACGTAGAGGCCGGCGAAAGGTGTGAGCCGGTTGTCGAGACCTGCGCCAACGGCGAGGGTCGCAAGAATCAGCGCGAACTCGCCGCGGTTCTGCAACATCGCGCTGGTGTTGAAACCCTCGGCGGGCGTGAGCTTGTAGAACCAGGCGATGAGCTGGCCGCCAAGGGTATTCACGATCAGTGTCAGCACGACGGCGACGGCCACCGGCACGAGCACCCCGCCGAAGGTCGACGGGTCGAGCGCGAGGCCGAAGTTCAGGAAGAAGAATGCACCGAACACGTCACGCAGTGGCAGCGCGAACTGCTCGATGCGGGTGCGGAACCTGGTCGCGCCGAGCACCAGGCCGATCAAAAACGCGCCGATGGCATCCGAGACTCCCAGCAGTTCGCCGATGCCTCCGAAGGCGACGGCGAGGCCGAAGAAGAGGATGGTGAACAACTCGTCGTCCCTGGTCTGCACCAGCCGCGAGACGACCTTGCCGCCCCAGCGTGCCAACGCGAACATGAGCACGAGGAAGCCGAACGAGATGCCGAGCTGCAGCGCGATCGACCAAAGGTCGGTCTCACCGCCGAGCACCACCGAGATGATGGCGAGGTAGAGGGCGACGAACACGTCCTCCAGCACCATGATACCGAGGATTGCCGGAGTCTCGCGGTTGGCCAGCCGGCGGAACTCGATCAGCAGCTTCGTGATGATCGCGCTGGAGGATGTCGCGGTCATCCCCGCGATGATGAGCGCCTCGCGCGTGCCCCAGCCGACCCACAGGCCGAACCCGAAACCGACTGCCATGTTGATCAGGATGCGCGTTCCACCCGCCAGCAGCAGGGCCCTGGCGTTTCCGTAGAACTCGTCCTGGTCGAACTCGAGACCCAGGCTGAAGAGCAGGAAGATCAGGCCGAAGATCGCGACCAGTTCGACATCCGCAGATTTGAAACTCAGCGGAAAGAGGTGGAAGTGCGGACTGGCCACAAGGCCGACGAGCATGTAAATCGGGATCGCGGGAAGCCCGATTCGCTTGCCGAGCCGCCCGAGAACATAGGCGATGAGGAACAGGAGGCCGAGGACGAGAAGCTCTTCACCCAACGCGCTGGCCTATCCGGCAGGTGGCGAGTCGGCCGCAACCTTGTGGGTGAGTTCGCCGGTGCGGTAGAAGGTGAACGCCTTCGCCACCTTTTCCGGGGAACCGGCGACTACGAGGGTGTCTCCGGGGAAAACCTTGAAATCGTCTGCTGGTGCAGGACTTGCGGATTCGCCGCGAACCACAGCGACGACGGTCAGGCCGACCACTCCGTGGGATGCGAGGTTGCCGAGCTGCTGGCCTGCGATGTGGTCGTCGTAGTCGACGGTGAACCAGTCGATACTGAGGCCGGGGATCTGGTCGAGCTTGTCGAGACCCTCGGTGATGCGCGTGCCGCCGAGCAGCTCGGCAAGCGTGTGCGCCTCGTCTTCGGTGAGCCTCAGCGACACCTTGTTCGCGACTGAACCGTCTTGTTCGTCGGCGAAGGTGATGAGATCGCTGTGACCTGAACGGTGGGTGATGACGCCAGCCTTGCCACCATCAGAGGTGACGAAGGTATGGAGCACACCGACCCCGGGAAGTTTGACCCGGCGAACGTCGACCATTCTGAATGGCTCCTCAGGCTTGTGGAATTACTCCATTCTATCGAGCAGAGCGGATGCTGCCTTCCG
>JAODLU010000362.1 GCA_025464125.1 Microbacteriaceae bacterium
CGCATCTTCCCGCGCGTCTTCAAGGGCACGCACCTGACCGACCCGCGCGTCACCGTCTACAAGGTGAAGCGCGTCACGATCGAGGCAGAAGGTGTCGTCGCCTACGGCGACGGCGAGCGCGTCGGGCCCCTGCCGGTCGAGATCGAAGTGGTGCCAGGAGCGCTGAGAGTCTTCTCTCCAGCCAGGTGAATCCGGCTGGCGGCCGTTTGTCGGCCCCGGCGCGTTATGGCATACTCGATGAGTTGTCCACTTGCGGCCCCATCGTATAGCGGCCTAGTACGCTGCCCTCTCACGGCGGTAACACCGGTTCGAATCCGGTTGGGGTCACCACCGCTCGTTCCACGTCTGCTCGGCTCTTTCGCGAGCTGGGCTTTTTCGTGCCCGGCGCTTCTGGAGCCCCGCTAGTCGTCAGCGCCCGGCCGTTCGCGCCCGACCTCTTCCGCCCCCCAGCCGTGCGCGCCCGACCTCTTCCGCGCCCAGCCGCCTTCGGTGGTCCTTTTCGTGGTTCGTTGTCGCTAAACGGGGCACGCAACACCGATCCGACCACCGAAGCACCGCCGACATCCTCTGCGGCTAGCAGTCGGAGCCGTCCGCGGTACCTTCGGCGGATCGCTGCGGTTCAACCGGGCGCGAACCGCCGATTCGCCAGCGCAACGGCCACCGGGCACGCGCCCCGGCTGGCTTAGCCCCAGATCGTCGACACGATCGAGCCGAGTAGTCCGTTCGTGGTGAAGTTGCTCTGCGCCACGTGCACGTAGACGTTGTCGCGCAGGAAGACCGTGTCGGCGTCATCCACCGGGTACTGCTGGTCCTTCTTCACGATCTGGCATTTGTGGCCGTCGAGCGTGTCGGAGCAGGTGTAGCCAGCGCCGGGCAGCGTGGCCATGTATGTGGTCGCGACAGCAGGGTCGACCGTGGCCACCTTCGCCTCGAGGTAGGTGGTGTCTGCCCCCGGGTCACGCCATACGCATCGAAGTTGGGTGGCTGCCGACAAGACCTGCTCGGGGTTTGCGCCAGCGGCTGGCGGTGATGGCGTGAGTGCTCCGGATTCGCCGGGCTCGACCACCCCCTCAGCGTTCAGCGGCGTGCTCCCAAAGGTGGAGGAGTAGACCTGCGCGCTGACCAGTGCGTGACAGTCGCTCGGAATGGGGATGACCGCAGGTGCGGGCGCAGGTGCCGGAGCAGCACCCGCGGTGGCCGAGCTGCTCGCGGTCGACTTCACGCTTGAGCCCGGCTTCGAACCCGAAGTTGCCACTCCAGCAGGATCCCCGCAGGCAGTCAGCAGCAAGGTGAGTAGTGCGAGAGCCGCGAGGCTGCCAAAATGAGGGCTGCCAAAACGAGGGCTGCCAGGACGAACGCTGCTGCGTGGGACGGTCATCGTTCCTCCGGGACGCCTGCGGCTAAAGCAATAGCGAACATGTGCGTCACGGTAGCGGACCGGCAGGGTGCGCGGCGCGGGGGTTAACGCGCGACTTTGGTCAGGCCTGGTCGCGAATCAGGCCTGGTCGCGACGCTGGTTCATGCGGGCGACCTCCGCATCGATGGCGGAGTCGGTGATTCCGCCAGCCCTTGGCCCGTAGGCATTGAGCCCGGTGAAGAACGCGGCGACACCCATGCCGCCGATCGCCCACGCCGGCCAGAAGTATCCGAGCCCGCTGAAGGCCCAGATGCCAGTCAGCACGACCGAGACGCCAAGCCAGATCCACAGGTAGTTCCTGAAGTCGGCCTGTGCCTTCAGGCGGTTCTTCGCGATCTTGCGCAGTTCGTCAGTTTTTTGCTGCTCGTCGTTGTCCATGCCAATTACCGTACGCATCGTCGGTATCGACCACCTCAACCGATGGGTTGACCTTCCACTCATCCCGTCGGATACCATGGTGGCAGCGAAGGGGAGTATCCCACCGCGTCGCATTCGTCAGTACGGTCGGCATCGTTGCCGGCCCGGATGCGACGGTGCCAGGCCTCAGGGCAAGGTGCGGGAAAGACTTTCGGGCATATGGCGTTTAACGCCTTCCCAACGAAAGGCCCCCGCTATGGAACTCCAGCTCCCCCTGGCATTCGAGGTCACCAGCATCGTCGTGCTGCTGCTGATCGTCGCTGCCGATCTCGTGCTCGCCTACAAGCGCCCCCACATCCCATCCACGAGGGAATCGGCGCTCTGGATCGGGTTCTACGTCGCGCTTGCCCTGATCTTCGCGGTGCTGATGTTCCTGTTTGCCGGAACTGAGCATGCAGGCCAGTTCGTGGCGGGCTGGCTCACCGAATACAGCCTGAGCATCGACAATCTGTTCGTCTTCATCATCATCATGACGAAATTCTCGGTGCCGAGGAAGTACCAGCAGGAGGTGCTGATGGTGGGCATCATCATCGCCCTGGTGCTAAGAGCGATCTTCATCCTGCTCGGCGCCCAACTGATCTCGAACTTCAGCTGGATCTTCTACATCTTCGGTGCGTTCCTCGTGTACACGGCGATCCAGCAGGCGCGGGAAAGTCACGATGACATGGAGCAGACGGAGAACGGTGTCATCCGCTTCCTGCGGAAGAGAGTGGCGATTTCTGATGAGTTCGACGGAGCCAGGATGCGCACGGTCATCGACGGCAAGAAGGTGTTCACGCCGATCCTCATCGTGTTCGTGGCGCTCGGCACCACCGACCTGGTCTTCGCCCTCGACTCGATTCCGGCGATCTTCGGCATCACCCAGAGCCCGTTCATCGTCTTCACCGCGAACGTCTTCGCCCTGATGGGCCTTCGGCAGTTGTACTTCCTGCTTGGCGACCTGATTCAGAGGCTGGTCTACCTGCACTATGGCATCGCGTTCATCCTTGCCTTTATCGGGGTGAAGCTTGTCTTCCACGCACTGCACGAGAACGAGCTGCCCTTCATCAACGGTGGCAAGCACATCGAATGGGCCCCGGAGATCAGCACGGTCACATCGCTGCTTGTGATCGTGGGGTCGATGACCGTGGCCGTGGTGGCCAGCCTCATCAAAATCCGCATCGACAAACAGCGCGCCATGGGTACCTCTGCCCATTGATCGGGTCGCCCCCGCCCGGTGACAATGCCAATAGAGTTGTGGAACTTATTCGCGTCCCCGTCAGGCGGGCCGACGCACCGAACGCGGGGGAGGTGCAGGTGTCGACAGAGGCACGGCAGCACCTGCAACTCGGCAGTACCCGCGCCGAGTTCCGTTTTGCTGCGCACTCCGACCGCGGGGCAGTTCGCAAGCTGAACGAGGACAGCTTCCTCGCCTCCCTTCCCCTCTTTGTCGTCGCCGATGGCATGGGCGGCCATTCCTTTGGCGACCGGGCCAGCCAGGCGGCGATCGCCGTGTTCACCGAGGCATTCGAAGGCACTCAAATAGCCGCGCCCAACGATGTTCTTGAGGCCATCCGCCACGCAAATGAGTCGGTCATTCGAATTTCCGCCGGCGAGGAGATGAACGGCGCGATGTCTGGCACCACTCTCGTCGGTGTCGCCTTCGTCGAGATCGGGCAGCACGACAACTACCACTGGATGGCCTTCAACGTCGGCGACTCCCGCATCTACAGCTGGGACGGCCGAAGCCTGCTGCAACTGAGCGTCGACCACTCGGCAGTGCAGGAGCTTGTCGACCTCGGCGAAATCACGAGACTCGAGGCCGACAGCCATCCTGATCGCAACATCGTGACGCGAGCCCTCGGGGCAGACGACCAGGTAGACGCAGACATCTGGCTGCTGCCGGCCAAGGGTCACCAGACGTTTCTGCTCTGTTCTGACGGGCTCACGAAAGAACTGGGCGACGACGAGATCGCCAGGATCATCACCTTCCACAGCACCGAAGAACTGCGCGACAGCGACGGGCTGCCGATCACACTGGCTGAACGGCTCGTGAACGCCGCCATTGCCGCGGGGGGTTCAGACAACGTGACGGTGGTCGTTGTGCAGTCCGACCTGGTCGGGGCGGAAGCAGTGGGCTCTGGCGAAGATACAGTTGATCGCGACGCCATGCCTGGCTTCCTCGAAGAGACCAGGCCGAGAGGGTAATAGCGAAATGACGGTGCACTACACGCCCGCCGCGTCAGGGGGCTGGCTGGCTTTGTGTTCAGGCCAGCGCATTCTTGTGCTGGGTGGGGCTGCGGATGCCGCGTCCCGCGACGCCCTGCTCGAGGCCCTCGCCGATGCGGCTGGGTTCCAGACCGCCCTCGACCTGCTCACCGCCAGCGGCCTGGCCGCGACGCCGCCGTTTGCGCTGCTGGACCTCGACGGAACGTCCCTGCGTGCCATCCTGCGTGGCGAAGTTTCGGCGACGGTGACAGACGCTTCTGGGCAGCAGCAGTTGAGCGGCGCAGGTGTTGCCACCTGGGCCGAGCGCAGCATCCCGGCGATCTCGTCGGTCGAGGTGACCGTAACTGGCGCAGTGCCGGTCGAGGGCGCTGGCAGCTTGCCGCTCAGGGAAGGCGCAGCGTGGATCGCCACCATCTCGTCGTTGCCCGGTAGTGCCGAGCCCTCAGCTCCCGT
>JAODLU010000216.1 GCA_025464125.1 Microbacteriaceae bacterium
CTGATTCTTCTGCAACACACAAGAAACGGTCTGCTATCCCTGCCTCTGTGCGGCTACGTGAGGAGCCTTCGCGCACATCGGGATGGTCCAGCGCGAGCCTCTTCCAGGGACTCGAGCTTCGCGTCGAAGAAGATCGCCTTCGCCGGAGCGACCAGGAAGCGGACCGCCAGCGCGCCCCGTGTTCAGTCGCGCTTCACGCGCAAACGCCGGACGGAGACGACAGTTAATATGCCCACCAGCGCGAGGAGAGCCGCGATGCCGACTGCGGGCACCACCGATGTGCCGGTGGCGGCCAGTTGGGCTGCTGGTTCAGGGGCCGGGCTCAGCGTCGGACCCGGGTCCGGGCTTGGCGCTGGGAACGCAGCAACGATGGCCGGGAGCACCTGGGCGGTCATGAAGTCGACGCCCAGCTGGTTCGGGTGCAGCGCCCCGGGCGCGAGAGTGACAGAAGCCGGTGAGAGCGACAGGGACTCGACCGTGATGCCGTTCACGTATGCGCCGGTCGTAGCGCACGCACTGTGCGCGAGCGTCAGGTCGAAATCGTTGACGTAGGTGAAGCCCGCGGCATCCGCGACAGTGTGGATCGCGCCATCCAGCGACTGCTCGACCCCGTGCAGGTATGACACGTCGGTCAGCGTGAAGGGGAAGCTGTTGATTCCGAACGGCGGCTGGAACCCGTTGGGCACTGCGCTGGTGAAGCATCCCTGGGGTCCTGCTGGCGTGTTGGCCGCGTCGGGGAAGATGCTCGGGTAGCTCACGACGAAGACCTTGGCGTTCGGCGCCGCGGCACTGATCTGGGCGAACGTGTTGGCGAGAGCGGGCGTGACGACGGCATTGAGCAGGTTCTCGAGGGCATCGCTGGTGCCGGTCACGTACTTGCTCCTGCAGTCCGCGGGGAAGGTGGGCGGGTCGTAAACCGGCCCCGTGGCGCCCAGCGCGAAGCAGGACGCAGCAACGGCGGCGAACCCGAGGTCATTGCCCCCGATGGAAATGGTGACCACATCTGTGCTGGCGCTCAGGGCGGAGAGCTGGATGGGGGCGACTCCTCCGAACGGCAGTGGACCGGTGTCCTGCGGAGTCGTGAAGATGTTCGCGGTGGTCGCGCCGCTGCAGGTCACGTCGGTGAGATTCATACCGAGAGCCGCGGCAAGCTGGTGCGGGTAGTTCGACGACGACTGGAGGCAGCCGGGCACCGGCGAAGCGGTCAAGGGAGTGAGCCCGAACCCTGCCGAGTAGGAGTCGCCCAATGCCACGTACTCGAGACCCTGCGTCGTCGGGGTCACCGCCTGGGCCTGCTCGACCGAAGCCGTCGAGGCGAGCACGGCTGCCGCGCCGAGCGCGACGACTGCCGCGCCGGTCAGCAGTTTCACGAGTGTCAGCGCCATCGAGTTCCTCCCACAGAGTTACGTACGATGCTGACAGTAGCGGATCGAATCAATCATCGAAGCACGTTGTCGATGGACGCCGTTCGTTACCTTCAGAAAGTGGGACGAGGGGCCCCTAGCTGAATACGAAGCCTCGGTACCCGTCATCGCGCACGTCGTAGATCCGAGCCAGGTAGTTGGGATTGCCGCCGGGGTAAGGAATGAACACGTCGGTCCCATCAGCGTTGTGGTGCGCCATGTAGTTGCGGGTCGTGCGGCGGATGAGCGGCTCCGACAGCTCGAAAAGGTGGGCCAGCCACTCTTCCTCGGCCTCGGTGGGGACCTCGACCGAGTCGTAGCCATGCTCTCGCATATAGCTGAGCATGTCTGCGACGTAATCGACGTGCTGTGTGTTGGCGGTGAGCATGTTGGTGAGCACCGCGGGGCTACCTGGCCCAGTCAGCAGGAAGAGGTTCGGGAAGCCGGCGGTCATGAGTCCGAGGTACGCACGCGGGCCCCGATCCCAATGATCGGTCACGTGCTGGCCCTTCTCATTTGTGATGTTGGCTTGGTCGAGAGCGCCCGTGAACGCAGTGAAACCGAGAGCGAAGACGATCACGTCGAACTCATGCAGCCCGCTTGCGGTGCGAATTCCCTTAGCCTCGATCCGCAGGATCGGATCCGCGTTGATATCCACGAGGGAGACGGTGTCGCGGTTGAAGGTCTCGTAGTAGCCGTCCGCCACGCCGATGCGTCGCGTGCCCAATGGATAGGCGTTCGGCGTGAGCTTCTCGCGCAGGACCGGATCCTTCACGACCTCAGCGACCTTGGCGCGCACGTAGTCGCCAACGATCGTGTTGCTGGCAATGTCAGTGTTCTGGTCCGAAAAAACCCGGTTGAGAGCATGCCCGCCGAAGCTCCAGTGGTCGTCGAGGGCGGCGCGCTGCTGTTCAGGCGTCAGAGCGCTGGCCGGACCGGCATCCACTGGGAACTCGGCACCGCCACCCTTGGTCTCGAGCAGCTCTCGGTAGGCGACCAGGTCAGCCGCAGCGTTCGTGAAGCGAGCCTCGTCGAACGGTCCATTTTGAGCAGCCATGACGTAATTGGCAGTCCGTTGGAACACCGTCAGCTGCGAGGCAACCTTGGCGATTTCGGTGATCGCCTGCACCCCCGAAGCCCCGGTGCCGATAACCGCGACTCGCTTGCCGGCCAGGTCGACAGGCTTCTTGGGCCAGGATGAGGTCTGGTACCAGTCACCGGCGAAGTCGTCGAGTCCTTCAAAGACCGGCTTTCGTGGCTTGGAGAGCTGACCGCTGGCCATCACGAGGTATTGCGCGGTGTATGTATCACCGGCATCCGTCTCAACCGTGTACTGGTGCGCATCAGCATCCCACTGGGCACGGATGACGTACGTGTTGAACTTGAAGTCTTTGCGCAGGTCGTAACGGTCGGCGACGTGACTGAAGTATGCCTGGAGCTCGGGCTGCGCGGAGTAGCGCTCCTTCCACTTCCACTCCCGGTAGAGCTCGGGATCGAACTGGTAGCTGTACGCGAGACTCTCAACGTCTACCCGCGCGCCGGGGTAGCTGTTGTGGTACCAGACGCCGCCAACGTCGCCGCCACCCTCGAAGCCAATGACCGACAGGCCATCGTCTCGGAGCCTCTTCAGGGCGTAAAGCCCACCCATTCCGGCGCCGACGACAATCGCGTCGTAGTGGACTGCGTTCTTATTCGCGCTCATTGCGGTTCCCTCAGGCGTCATTACCTCGGTGGTGAGTCTCACACCATTTCACCATAACCGAGCGCCTCTAACTTTTGGACACGATGGCGGCGTTAGGCTGAAACTCGCACCTGTCCGCTCTCAATTCGATCAAAGGAGACCGATGTCCGAGCCACTGTTCCGTCCCCCGTACGATCCCGAGCTGCAGGTGGTGTTAGCAACGCCGAGCCCGGTCCCGATCACCATTACCCCGGATTTGATTCCGGCGCTTCGCGCGGCGACCCAGGCCCTAACGGCGAAGGACGTAATCGGAGATAGGCAGCTTCACCATTCCGAGCGTGTGATTCCCGGTCCCGCTGGCGCACCCGATCTGATCATCTCGATCTTCAAACGCCACGATCATTCCGGCCATGGCCCCGGCATCTACTACGTGCACGGCGGCGGCATGATCATCAGCAACAGGTTCCACTCGCTCGGCACCGTGCTCGACTGGGTGCTCGCCACTGACGCCGTCGCAGTGTCAGTTGAATATCGCCTCGCGCCGGAAGATCCAGACCCAGCGCCGGTCGAAGACGCCTACGCTGGCCTGGTCTGGACGGCTGAGCATGCCGCCGAACTGGGAATCGATCCGAACAGGATCATCGTCTCCGGAATCAGCGCGGGTGGCGGTCTGGCCGCCGGAATCGCCCTGCTCGCCCGGGACCGCAAAGGGCCGGCCATCATTGGCCAGTTGCTGATGTGCCCGATGCTCGACGAACGCAACGACACGGTCTCCAGCCGCCAGTTCGTCGGCATCGGAGTGTGGGATGGGCCGAGCAACGACACCGGTTGGGATGCCCTGCTAGGTGACCGTCGCCATACCGACCAGGTGAGCATTTACGCGTCGCCTTCTCGGGCCACGGACCTCTCGAACCTTCCACCCGCCTATATCGACGTCGGATCAGCGGAGGTCTTCAGGGACGAGGATGTCGCATACGCCAGCGCCCTTTGGGCGTCCGGCACGCAGGCCGAACTCCATGTCTGGCCCGGCGGCTTCCACGGCTTCGAGAACCGCGCACCTCACGCACACGTCTCCAGACGTGCACTGGACGCTCGGCTCGCGTGGTTGAAGCGCGTCCTGGAAACGTCGTAGCGGCCGCGTCTTCAGGTGTCGGTGGCGCCCGCCGCTTCCAATCCGTGCTCAGTTGTTGAAGCGGAACT
>JAODLU010000224.1 GCA_025464125.1 Microbacteriaceae bacterium
CCTTGCACGATCAGGTCAGCCATGACTACTCCTTCGTTGGGTGTTCACTTGGCGCAAGTCTTCTTGACAGCGATCTTGTTTGTCAAGGTAATGTTTACAGATGAACACAGCATTCATAGCAACCGCACGGAAGCTGCATCGGGAGGTCGATGCGATTCTGGCCGCTCCAGTTTTGCAGCAGGACACCGGTATTTCTGCGGCGCTCGACGCTGCCATCGTCGTACAGTTTTTGGCCGGCCAACTGGTAACGGACGCGGTGGAGTCCGCCAGGGGGATTGGTGCCACCTGGCAGCAGGTCGGAAACGCGCTGGGTGTTTCGCGCCAGGCAGCGTTCCAGCGTTTCGGAAAGCCAATTGACCCTCGAACTGGAGAAGCAATGAACACGAGCCCCCTATCCGATGCGGTCGACCTGGCTGGGAGCGTGATCGACGAGTTGTCCCGGGGAGAGTGGGACGATGTCGTCAAACGCTTCGATCACCACATGACCGAGCGTCTCACCGGGGCCAGCCTTGCCGCAGCGTGGGCCCAGGTGATCGGACTGGTCGGTGCCTATGAGCGCCATGGCGAGGTCGAAGCAGTGAGGGCAGCCGATCTCACCATCACGAACACCTCCCTGGCATTCGAAGCGGGCGAGTTCACGGCGCGCATTTCTTTCCGAGATGATAAGACGATTGCCGGCCTGTACATCCTGGCGGCCAGCGCGGTCGCGTGACGTGGCTGGCCTTGCCCAACAGCGCGATAGTCGAAGCCACTTTCTTTGCCTTGGCGCGGTTGGAGTCGGCTCGCCTACTCGACGATGGTGGTGAAATCGAGGTCGCGCGATTCTTTGGACAGCCTCAGAGCCACGAGCGTGATGATCGCCGCGCCGGTGAGGTAAATGCCAACGAAGAAGATAGAGCCACCGGCGGCCTGCCAGAGGGCGACCGCGATGAACGGCGCCACTGCAGCGCCTAGGATGCTCGACACGTTGTAGCTGATTCCTGATCCCGTGTATCGCACATTCGTTGCGAACAACTCGGGTAACTGCGCGCCCATCGGCCCGAAAGTCAGGCCCATGAGAGAAAAGCCGAGTATGGGCCACGCCATCACCCCCACGAGACCGCCACCGGCGAGAGGCACGAAAAGCAGGCCGAACACGATGATGCCGACGGTCACCGTTGACAGCATTGCGCGGCGACCGAAACGCTCGGCCAGTGGGCCTGAGATGAGCGTGAAAGCGCCGAAAAACACGACGCCGATGATCAGCATGATGAGGAACTCCGGCCGGGTGTAGCCCAGCCCTGCTACGAATGTATCCGGATTGAACGGCTTGCCTGCGGCATCCGCTGCTGCCTTCGCTGCAGCCGCGCTCGACGGCGTAGTGCCGAAGGTGAGGGTGAAGGTCGACATCAGGTAGAAGAGCACATACGTCGCCAGCATGATGAACGTGCCGAGGATGAGCTGGCGCCAGCTGGTGCGGAACAGCCGGGCAAGGGGCACGCGGGCGACGGCACCTGACTCGACGACCCTGGTAAAGGTGGGTGCCTCGACAAGACGGAAGCGCACGTACAGCCCGACGATCACGAGCAGCGCGCTGGCAATAAACGGAATGCGCCACCCCCACGTCGCGAACTGCTGGGTTGTGAGTGTCAGGCTGAGCGTGAGGAACAGGCCGTTCGCGATGATGAAGCCGATGGGGGCGCCCAGCTGGGGGAAGGTGCCGAAGATGGCGCGCTTGCCTTCCGGCGCATTCTCGGTTGCGAGGAGGGCTGCGCCGCTCCACTCTCCACCTAGTCCGATGCCCTGCGCGAACCTGAACAGGGTGAGCAGCGCGGGAGCGAGGAAAGTCCAGCCCGGCGTGCTGGCTCCTGGCAGGCAACCGATGAGGAAGGTCGCGACTCCCATCGTGAGCAGGGCAGCGATCAGGGTGGTCTTGCGTCCGATCCGGTCGCCGAAGTGGCCGAAAAGGATAGAGCCGAGCGGGCGGCCGATGAATGCAGCGCCGAAGGACGCGAAGGAGGACAGCAGCGCGGTAGCCGGATCCTGGTTGGGAAAGAAAAGGGCGGGGAAGACGAGCACCGCTGCCGTGGCATAAACGTAAAAGTCGTAGAACTCGATCGAGGTGCCGATGAGGCTCGCGAGGATCACGCGTGAGCGGGGGTTCGCGGGAGCCTGGGGGAGGGGTGCAGCCATAGCAGTCATGCCTGTACGCTACCCGCGCCGCTCACAGCGCGAACGAGTTGCAGGCCGAGTAACCAGGGTGGCCGATTTGAGTAGTGCTTGCTCAGGACGGCGAACGCATGCGATTCCAGACTGGCAGCACAGCCACTCACACTCCGTGAAGGCGTCAAGCCAGACGGCTACCGACGCTGAGACGACCAGCGCTGTACTGCCTCGACAGGTGTGAGGAACGCTCAGCTCTATGTCGCTGGTGGCGTCACGCTGCTGGCTATCGGTGGTGGCATCCTGTTCTGGGCATACTGCCGCCGGATGCTCCTCTACTGAGTATTTCTGCCTTGGGCGCGCGCGGAGGAGAAAGGTCCCTGCGAACGGTTCACCGAGGCCGTAGAGTCAAGGACGAACGTGACACGATTCGAGGAGGTGAGCCCGATGTACATACACCCTGTCCACTCTGGGCGCTCCTTTGAGTTCACGATCGCGCGACTGACGTAGCCGTCGCGGGGAGCGCTGCACGCACTCTCAGAAAGCTACGACCATGAATCACTCTTCTCAGTCCAACTCAGTGGGAATCTCCACAGCCCTGGTGCTCGGGGGCGGAGGATCGACGGGCAACGCCTGGCTGATCGGCGTTATCGCCGGCCTGTACGAAACCGGACTGGACGTGACCACGGCCGACCTTACGATCGGAACGTCAGCCGGCTCGACAGCCGCCGCGCAGTTCGCTGGTGCTACGCCGACTGAGTTATTTAAGGCCATCCTTGCCGCCGGTACTTCACGGACACTTCGGCCAGGCGCATCCGGTCCGGGGGGCAGTACGAGCAGGCCGGTCGTGGACCACCTCGACCGAGTGAGGAAGATCATCGCCTCCAGCGAGAATGCGGCTGACATGCGCCGAAGGATGGGCGCCGCCGCACTCGCACTGGAAGCAGCATCGGATGGATCCTGGCAAGCACAGTGGCGCTCGACCGTCGCCTCGAGATTGCCCAGCCCACGCTGGCCGGAGCGAGCCGTTCGAATCACGGCGGTCGATGCCCATAGCGGTGAGCCGGTGGTCTTCGACCGCGAAAGCGGAGTCGAACTGGTGGACGCCGTCGCTGCCAGTTGTGCGAGCGGGCTTCCTTACGGCATCGGCGAAAACCGATACATCGATGGTGGGTACAGGTCCAACGCCGAGAATGCCGACATGGCAGCCGGGTACGCGCGCGTACTGGTCTTGTCACCGTT
>JAODLU010000280.1 GCA_025464125.1 Microbacteriaceae bacterium
GTCGCATGCGCTGCCTAGACTGGATCGTATGACGTCCATCGAACCGAAGGTCTCGCAAAAGGATCCGGCAACCGGCCGCCTGCTGCTGCTGGCCGCTGGCGCATTCGTCGTGGGAACCGGCGGTTTCGTGATTGCGGGCGTGCTTCCCGGCATTGCGAAGAGCCTCGACGTGCCGATCACGACGGCCAGCTTGTTGATCACGGTCTACGCGCTCGTCTTCGCCGTGGGAGCCCCACTCATCTCGATGGTTTCGTGGCGTATGTCGCAGACCACCCTGATGGTCATCGGCCTGGGGCTGGTGGCCGCAGGCAACATCCTGACTGTCACCCTGCCGACATTCGAGCTGGTGATACCGGCCAGGATCCTCGGTGCTCTCGGAGCTGCAGCCTTCGTACCTGCCGCGACTGCATCGGCGGCGGCCATCGCGGCCCCTGGGCGGCAGGGCAGGGCCATCGCCCTTGTGACGGCAGGTTTTACGGCGGCAACCGCACTTGGTGCTCCCATAGGCACTGCCCTCGGTGCGCTCGGCACCTGGCACCTCTCGCTCTGGTTCGTCATCACGCTCGGGGTGATCGTCGTGGCAGGCATCGCGCTGCTGCTGCGCAACATCCCGGTGCCGCAGCCTCTCAGCCACCGCGAGCGATTCGCGCCGCTCGCCAGCGGACAGATAGCCACGGTGCTGCTCACCACGCTGCTGCTCGTTGCGGGCCAATACAGCGCGTACACGTTCTTCGGCACTGTGCAAGACAGGGCGACGGGGGGCAATGGGGCAGTTCTGGCCATCCTGCTCTTCGTCTACGGCGCGGCCGCGACAGTGGGCAACCTTCTTGCGGGCATCCTCACCGACCGTGTGGGCTACCGTCGCGTGCTCAACGTCGCCATCGTCGTGCTGGTACTCGACTTCGCCGCCATGCCGTTCGCAGACGGCCAGTTGTGGAGCGCCATCCTGCTCATCGCTGTGTGGGGGATAGCGGCATGGGCGGCGGTGCTTGCCGTTCAGTTCAGGGTTGTGCAGATTTCCCCTGCTGCGATCGCCTGGAACTCCTCAGCCACCTTCTTCGGCATCGCCCTGTCCGGGCCGCTCGGAGCCCTCGCCATCACCACGGTCGGCGCTCACTATCTCACGCTTTACGGGGTGGCGGTCATCCTGCTGGCGGCGATTGTCGGCGAGTTCAGCCATTACCTGTCGGTGCGCGCACGCGGCAGGGATGCTTCGCCGATAGCTGACGCTGCCTGACGCCTGCAGCCTGACCTTCGCACCCGCTGCCAGCCTCCTAGACTTGCGTGACCGCACGCCAACTCAACGAGGAGCAGCCATGGCAGCAGCAGCAGCGACGACTATGCAGGTGAGCGATCGCCTCGACATCCTCGATCTCTACGCCCGCCAGTGCCACGCGATAGACAGTGGTGATGGCGCAGCGTGGGCCATGACATTCACGGCGGACGCGTCGTTCGCCTCAGGATCGAAGGGCACATTCCTGAGCGGTCGGGCCGAGTTCGAGACCTTCGTCGCAGAGTTCTATGCGCAGAGCGTGCGCCGCGGGGAGCAGAACCGCGAACTGGTCACCAGCGTCGTATTGAGCCCGCATGACTCTGACTCCGTGCACTCAGAGGCATACGTGATCATCACCGCAAGTGCGAAAGAGAAGGTGCGACTGCTTCGAACAGTGCGCCTCGTCGACGAGCTTGTGCGCGTCGAGGGGGAGTGGCTGTTCTCCTCGCGCCTGGCCGTGCGCGACGGGCAGTAGCCGACCGAACTACCAGCCGAGCGTGCCGGGTTCGCCCTTGAATGGGCCTACAACACGCGACGTGATCCAGCCGCCGTAAAAGTCGCCGGCCTGTGGTGTCACCGATTCACCGGCCACGGTGCAGTCATCCATCGCCGATGGATACACAGCGACCCGGTCGACGAGCAGCTCATAGCCAGCACTGGGCGTCGGGTCGAACCACGCCGACCTCTCGGCGCCCGTGTCGCCGGATCGCACGCTGAGATACCGCGCTGCGCCCTTGAATTCGCAGAAGCTCGAGCCAGCCGCTGGCTCGAGTGAGCCGCCTGTGAACGCGCTTCTCGGCAGGTAATAGACCGGCGGATGACTCGTCTCGAGCACGCGCACCGCATCAGTCGTGTCTGCCACGACCTCACCGCCCAGCCGTATCACGATGCGATCGCTCACCGGCTCTACCCGGGGCGGGCGCGGATAGTCCCATACGGATTCCTGCCCCGGCCCTGGTTTCTCACGCTTCACGGTTGTCATGATTCGAGTGTGCTCCGGCCTCCTGCAAGAAACAGGGGAGCGGCGAGAAATGGGGGAGGGCGCGAATGCTCGTTGCGGGACTACATTGTTGTTCACCCCGACGGCCTCCGAGCAAGGAGAGTGCGCATGACATCCACTGTTTCCACCGGTAATGAAGTCGACAGCAAGGGCCTCAAGGGTGGTGCGCTCGGTCTTGTTTCCAGCGTGGTGGTGGGTGTGGCATCCACGGCTCCCGCATACAGCCTGGCGGCCAGCCTCGGCTTCATCGTGGCGGGCGGTGGCGCGCTGCTCGCAGGGGTCAAAGCTCCGGGCATCGTACTCCTCGCGTTCATCCCCATGTATCTCATCGCCGTGGCATACCAGGAACTGAATAAGGCTGAGCCTGACTGCGGCACGACATTCACCTGGGCCACGAGGGCGTTCGGACCGATAACCGGATGGATGGGCGGCTGGGGCATCATCGTCGCAGACGTGATCGTCATGGCTAACCTCGCCCAGATAGCCGGGTCGTACTCGTTCACCCTGCTCGGCGACTTCGGAGTGCCCGGCGTCGCCGACCTTTCAGACAATGTGTTCTGGTCGACGGTGGCTGGCCTGCTCTGGATCGCGATCATGACCTGGATCTGCTACCGCGGCATAGAGATCTCCGCCCGGCTGCAGTACGTGCTGCTGAGCGTCGAGGTCGTCATCCTGATCGGCTTCGCGGTGTTCGCACTCGTGCGCGTCTACTCCGGCAACGCGGAGACCTACTCGCTCACGCCCTCGCTCGACTGGTTCAACCCGTTCACCCTCGACTTCAGCAGCGTGATCGCGCCGGCAATGTTGACCGCGATCTTCATCTACTGGGGGTGGGACACCGCCGTCTCGGTCAACGAAGAAACCGCAGACCCGGCCAAGACGCCTGGCAGGGCCGCCATCATCAGCACCGTGCTGCTGCTCGTCACCTACGCACTCGTGGCGGTGGCCGCAGTAGCATTTGCCGGCGTCGGAACCAAAGGCATCGGGCTCGGCAATGAGAACAACGCGGATGACGTGTTCTCGGCGATCGGGCCGGCCCTCTTCGGCAACAGCGTAATCGGGCACATCTTCATGCTGCTGCTGTCGGCATCCATCCTCACCTCCGCGTCGGCGTCTACGCAGACCACGATTCTGCCGACCGCGCGCACAGCGCTCTCGATGGCCGTCTACAAGGCCATTCCGAAGCAGTTCGCGCGCATCCACCCGAAGTTTCTGACGCCAACCTGGGCGACCATCGGCATGGGCGTGATCTCCGCTGTTTTCTATCTCGTGTTCACGCTGATCAGCACCAATTTGCTCGGCGCTCTCGTCGGATCCATCGGCCTCATGATCGCTTTCTATTACGGACTGACCGGATTCGCCTGCGTCTGGTTCTACCGCAAGACCCTCACGACGTCGTTCCGCAACTTCGTGATGCGTGGGCTCTTTCCGGCACTTGGCGGAGTGATGCTGCTCGCGGTGTTCATCTACGGTCTCATCCAGTTCGCGGCACCTGACTGGATCGTCGATGACAAGGGCAACAACGTGACCATCTTCGGCATCGGCGCGACAGCCGTCGTCGGTGTCATCGGCCTGCTCATCGGAGCCGTGCTGATGGGTATCTGGTTCATGCGCCAGCCCGAGTTCTTCCAGGGCAAGACGTTGCCGCGTCGGTCTGACGACTTCGTACTGGCACCGGGCGCCGGTCGCATCCCGACCTTCGGGCTCCCCGACTCCGGGCGCATGCCCGAGGTGATTGCACCAGACCTTTCGAACCTGCCTCCAGGGCAGGACGCGCTCGACGCCGTCACGGGAAAGCCGGTGCCTAAACGGAAGGAATGATCTGCACGAGTCGCACCTGCAGCGGCTCGCCCGCCTCCACGACAGCGGTCATCATGGTGCAGGTCGGCTGTCGTCGGCGATCCGTTGGCGAGCCGGGGTTGAGCAGGCGAAGGCCGCCCGGCGTGACCGTATCCCACGGGATGTGGCTGTGCCCGAAGACCAGCACGTCAGTGTTCGGGTAGGCCGCATCGGCGCGCAGCTCCCTGCCCTTCGAGTCACCCGTCTCGTGCACGACAGCGAACCTGACACCCTCGATGGTCTCGCGTGCCACCTCGGGCAGGCGTGCCCGCAGTGCCTCGCCGTCGTTGTTTCCCCACACACCAATGACGCGGGATGCCCGCGCCTCCAGTTCGTCGAGCAGGGATGCATGCACCCAGTCCCCAGCGTGAATCACTATGTCCGCCGCTTCCACTGCCGCCCACACCTGCTGTGGCAGCTTTCGGGCGCGCGCGGGAACGTGGGTGTCTGCCAGAAGCAGCAGGTTGGTGCCCATCGACGTCGGCGCGCTACTGCTGCATGCCGATGAAGGCGAATGGCGCGCCGGTGGAATCCAGGGCCTTGCCCATACGCCCGAACGGGGTGTCTTTCGGTGACTCGGTGACGGTACCGCCGAGCCGCGTGATGGTTGCCGCCGCGGCATCCGAATCGGCAACGATGAAGTAGGTGATCCAGTGGGCTGTGACCCCATCCGGGAGTTCGTGCTTGGCGTCGTAGATGCCGCCGAACGGCGGCATGCCAGATGTAGACATGCGAAAATCCGGCTGGTCG